>JBPOJO010000278.1:0-1692 GCA_052033485.1 Bacteroidota bacterium
GTACACTCAAATGAAATGCTGTAAGTTACCGGCTGCCTGACAAGGGTTTTATTTTTGAAAAATATACTCTCCTGCCTTACCGAAGGAAAAACTCGGCAATTTCTTGTTTTTTTCAAAATACAAAAAACCGTCTTCAATATTTTGCCAAAAAGTTAAAATGTCTGCTTTTTCGCTGAAAGTTTTACGTTCGTCTGACTTTACTTTGTCAAAACGAAAGGGGAAAATATGTACGGGGAAAAACTTTTGACCGCTTTTTCTCACCATAAAATACAGCCAATAATATTCCATAATCGGCTCATTTTCAATCGCTACGCAGCCGATTGAGGCGCAATAGCCGTGAATACAAATTTGCCCGCCGGCATCTTTATAGCCGAGTTTTTTGGTAAAATATCGGTCAGAAGTGTTCGGATAGCTGACCAAAACTGAGAGCAAAAAATTACTGTCAGGGTTAAAATATTCAATTTGATAAAAACCTTCGGGCACTTGCATATCGCCTCGTTTCCGCTTCGGTCCTGCCGAGCCGGACATGGCACAGATTTTAAAGGTTTTTACGAGGGTAAATTGCGCATCTTTTTCGCCTTTCGCCCAAATTTCCAATTCTTCCTCATCTTTAAAGACCCGCGTAAGGATTTCTTTGGGCGGATAAACGAGGTTTTTTTCTTTAAAAATTCGCCTCCAAGTGCTGTCCGCATACTTTTTGGCATCAGCGACACGTTCGTGTTTTTCTTCCGTCTCCAAAGCATTTTTTTGTGAAAAGGCGTTGAAAGTGAAGCTAACAAAGAGCAAACAAAGGGAAAAAAAGTGTGTTTTCATATTTTTGACTTGCGAATTATTTTGAAAAATGGATAATAACGATGCAGATGCGCACAGCGGCTTCTTGTTAGCACAAAAAAAATTAAATCTCCTACAAAATGCCGACGCGCACCGAAAGATAAGAAAAAACTTATGAATCAGCTTTATACAATTCCGCAATGGTTTCAATCATTTTCACATAAAGTGCATCTTTTTCGCTTTGCGAAATATCATTCATCGGTTTTCCTGCGTTGAGAAATTGATACTTTTTGAGAAAAGGGTGCAGTTGAAAAGGGACATTTCGCAGCAAAACGGGGATTACTTTGCCCTGCTCACTTTCGACCAATTCCATAAATTTGACCATTTCCTTTTCATTAATGAATTTTGAGGCAAGAAAATTCGGCGAAACTAACAATACGGCGACGCGCGTTTTTATCAGGGCTTTTTCAATTTCTTTTTCCCAATTATCGCCGGGACGAATTTGCGTATCTTCCCACACATGCGCCTCAATACCTAAATATTTCAGTGATTCTAATTGTTTTTTCACTTCCTCAAAATGCGGTTTGTCTTCCTGCGCGTGCGAGTAAGAAATGAAAATATCACGGCGATAGATTTTTCCCAAGTTTTTAGCGGGAGCTTCAGCCTCTTTTTGCCCTATTTCGGGCAATTTGCCGTAATATTTTTCATAATCATCGCATAAATTGAGGGCTGCTTGTGTGATTCGTGCCTTTTCTACGCGCAGTTCTTCACTCGTCATGAGGCTTTCTTCGCGTTTGAGGCGATTAAAATGAGCGGCGAGCATGACCGCAAGATTGTTCAAATCTTTATCTTTTTTGTCAAAAATTGTGTTCAATACTTCGAGGGCTTTCTCCAAACGTCCCGCCGTAATGAGGTCTCTGA
>JBPOJO010000289.1:0-2758 GCA_052033485.1 Bacteroidota bacterium
AGCTTGCGATTGTACCGCGAGCTTTAGCTTGCGATTGTACCGGTCAAGCTAAAGCTTGCGGTACAAGGAAACGGATAGCAAAAAAAAAGGCAAACCGAAGTTTGCCTTTTTTGCCAATCTTAGCGAAAACTTATTTAGACGAAGTTTTGCGAGATGATGTTTTTTTAGCAGTTTCCTCTGTTTCGATGACAGGCGTAACTTCTGCAATCACTACATCTTTGGACATTTGTTTTTCCATTGATTTCATTTTCGCTTTCAAGTCGTGAACTTGTTTGCTCAATTCGTCAATGTCAGTCGTCAATGCAACAGGGTAGGGCAATAACATGCCTTCCATGACTTTGCGCATTGATGATTTAACGTCCATTTGCAAGCTCAAAACGTCGCTTTGAACTTGTGAAAAATCAGATGTATTGAAGAGTTCAATCAAACGCGCTTCAAGCAAATCAACCCAATGCAAGAAAAATTCGTTAAACGTCATTGCATTTTGTCCTTGTTGAGCTTTTTCAAATGCCGCTTTGATGTGCGATTCAGCCGTTTTGTAAGCTTCTTGCGCAATCATTGTGTTCATTTCGAGCGTTTTTGACTGAAATTTAGCCAAAGTTTGTTGAATACCCGATGCAAGTTCAACCATTTCTTTTTCGCGGCTCGGAGGAATAATTTTCGCAAACGGGTCGTAAAGTTTTTGCAAACGTTCTACGATGTTTTGTTGAAAATCACTCATCATGGCAAAATCGTTGTTCATTCCGAAAGCGGAAAAATCCTGCATTTTGAAGAAATCCTTCATGGGATGTTCTTTCATAAATGTTTCGCGGAAAGATTCAACGTATTTGTTTGATTGCGCAAAAGCTTCTTTCATTTTTTCTGCAGAAAACATATTTGTCATTTGTTGAGTAAGCTCGTTGAATTTATTCAAATCAACTGCTTTGAAATACTCATTTACGTCAAATTTGTTTTCGGTAAGCATTTTGAAATAAGGTTGCCATACGTCATAAACAGACTGATAAACTTTTGTTGAGTTCATCATGTTTTTGAACGTGTCTTGCATAGAGGCAGGCATCGCCCATTTGTTGCTCATTCCCATCATGCCGTCGTTCATTTTGCTCGCCCAGTCGCGATACATACTGAACATGTTGTCCATCGCTTGTTTTTGCGAATCGGGCGCGAAAGGATTGCTAAATTTGGGCTGTTGCAAAGCCTGATTTGCCATCGAATTCATTGTTTCGAACCACTTGTTAGTGAATTCGTTTTGCTGCTTCATCATCTCCTTCATGTACTCAGGCATATAAGATGTCATTTCACCGTTAGATTTATCTACGGCTTGTGTGAACAAATCTTTTTGCGAGAGGTACCACTCCTTGTAAAGTTCGGCACCTTTGTTAAGAATGTCACCGTTTTTCGCAGACTCTTGGAATTTGGCGGTAGTTTTTGTCCAATTTTCCACCATTTGTTTTTGGGTTTCAGCCCAAGTTTCCATGAGTTTTTTTGATGTTTCTGCTACGTTTTCCATGTTTTGCAGTTTTAAAAGGAGGTTTGAGATATGAGCGATTTAAAAATCTGATACAAAATTACGAAGAGGGAAATACAAATGCAAATGCGATTGTAAATCAAAAGGATAAAGCGGTGATTTTTATACCTTTTCTTTCCTTCACAAAATTTCGATTCAAATCTTACAAGTTGCCGAAATCGGTATTTTTGCGGCGTGTGTAAGTATTTTATTTTGAAAAATCAAAAAAATACAATATTTTTTTTTGATTTGCTATAAAAGTCTTTACATTAACAAGAAAAAATATTTAACAATAAATAACATTTACGCCGTTTTTTTTGTCGAAAAAACGAAATTTTCAAAAAAGCAATTTGATTATTGCAATATTTTGAATGAATGAACAAATTATTAAAAATATTGCAACGGTTTTATTTTTTCAGGAAAGCTTCGGTGTTTCAAAATTGTTTTTGGGAATAAAAATTCTCGAGCACCGAGAAAGGGCATGAATTTCATTTTTTTGGCAATTTATTACACGAAAAAAAACGAGTTTTGAAGAAAGGGAAGCGGCAAAACAGGCGAACTTTCGACTGCAGCGGCTAAAAAAAGGCAAAAAAAGAGAAATTTACGGCGGAGGGCAAAAAAAAATCCGGTGAGTTTTCACCGGAAAATCAATAGTAAGTGGTAAGTTGTTTCCGTTATGACCCTGCTCGGCAAAAAAGGGTTGCAAGCGGAATAATTTTTTTTTGTAAGAGTTTAGCCGGCTTGCAAAACACTGTATTGTGCGCACTCAGCCGGCGACAGTAAGGTTTTAAAACCGCAAACTAATCACTCGGGCTATGCTCGGCAAAAAAACTTAATTTTTTTTCTGACAGCGGCGAGGCAACAAAGGCGTTGCTTCAATCTTAAAAGCACGTAAAAAATTTGCTCGCGCGGTTTCGACTTTATAAGGCTACGCGGTAGTTTTTTTTTAAATATTCCGTACAAAAGCAAGAAATTTTTTTTTTTTTGCTTTGAGGAGGGGAGGTTTAGTCAGTCTGTTGTGAATTGGTTTCAAATAGGGTTTTTTCGTATTTTTGCACAACCATAGACAAAGTTTTTGAAATAACCACACAAAAGGCGAAATATTTTTAAAATATTTTTTTTCGCAATAAAAAAACCGCCTTTTCGGGGCGGTTTGAGGGGTTTTAGCTTTTTTCCTTTTCTTGCATTTCTTTAATATAAGCATCAGCCATTTTATTAGCTTCGGCTTCTAAGTCAGGAACGCCGTCGATACCA
>JBPOJO010000135.1:0-5726 GCA_052033485.1 Bacteroidota bacterium
TCGCAACTTTCAACCCTTTGCCTTGAAAATCAATATTGCTGAAATCTAATTGTATAACCGGATATTCTTCCCAAACAATTTTATCCTCTATATAAAGTTCCGAAAATAATTCTTTTTTGCCTAAAAATAATTCCGATAAAGTACTAATTAGTAAAGATTTACCAAAACGACGCGGGCGCGCGAGAAACCAAAAAGGCGCGCGAGATTTAATGATGCCGTGCAAAAAATGAGTTTTGTCGACATAAATCATACCTGCATCGCGTATCAGCGCAAATTCTTGTTGCCCGACGGATAAGAAAGGTAAATCTTGCATAGCCATTTTCTTTTTTGCAAAACTACAAAAAAAGCACCCTAAAAAGAATATTTTGGAATATTTGTTTTGGATTGATAATTTTATCTAAATCATAAAGCATTACATAGCAAGCATTTACGCCGTTATTTGTTTCCTCTCAAACGACTTTCCGCCGTTGTTTGCATCTTCACAAGTAACAAAAAAAACGCATCACAAGGTCGTTTGTGAAGTCAAAAACAACGGCGAAAGCTTTGCCTGACGGCTATGTTGAGTACGCAAGCATCGGCAGAGAATATAAAGGAAAAAATTTTTTTTTCGTACACCTTATAATGTGGCAAAATAATGTGGCAAAAAATTCGGCAAATTATTTTCCTTCGTATTTCTTTTTGAACTTTTCGTACAATCTTCTTTGACGATTATCCAAATCAATATTTTTTCCTTCGATAAATGCGCGCAAAATTTTGTTACTTCTCATGTCCAAAATATCACCCTCGCAAATCAGCACGTCCGCAAGTTTTCCGACTTCCAAAGAACCGATTTTGTCCTCTACACCGAGAATTTTTGCGACAGAAAGTGTTACGGCAGTCAGTGCCTCCTCTTTACCGAGACCGAATGCAACTGCATAACCTGCGCCGAAGGGCAAATTACGGGCATTCATCGGTTCGCTGTTGCCTGCAAAAGAAATGCAATACAAAACGCCGGCTTTCTGCAACAAAGCAGGCAGCTCAAAAAGGCTCGAAACACCGTCATCATTGCGCATCGGAAGGTCAAAAACACGCTCCAAAATAACACTGACATTTTCCGTTTTCAGAAATTCGGTAACAAAACCCGCTTCTTGCGCGCCCCAAACCGATATTTTTTTGATGCCGAACGCTTTGGCAAATAAAACCGATTCCGTTATATCTTTGGCAAAATCCGCTTTGATAAAAAGTGTTTTGCTTCCGTCAAAAAGCCCCTTCATTGCCTCAAATTTGAGGTTTTTCTCTTGATTATTGCCCTTTGAATACGCCAATGCTGATTGAAAAAATTGTCTGACTTTTGCCAATTTTTCAGCCCTTTGTTTGTCCGCTTCTATGGTTAAATTATCGCTCCACCACCCCGAAATCATATAAGCGGAGGGGTAATTGAAAAATATTCCGTCATCGGCTTTCAAAACTGCGTCTTCCCAATTCCAACCGTCGGTATGCAAAAGTGAGGACATGCCGGAAATAATTCCGCCGCGAGGAGAAACATGAAGTGTTAAAATTCCTGTGTCCTTTAAAGTAGGAATGATTTCCGAATCGGCGTTGTAGGCGACCAAAGTTCGCACATTCGGGTTAAAATCGCCCGTTTCATTGTAGTCCAAAGTGGCTCTGACCGCCTCAATTTCCGCCAAACCAATGCGCGAAGCAGCCAAAATCAACCCCGGATAAACTCTTTTTCCGCTTGCATCAATTTCTTCCGCGCCCGAAATATTTTGTTTTTCTTCCCCGACATAAGTAATTTTGCCCTTGTCGAACGTGATGCAGCCGTTTTTAATAATTTTTCCGTTGCCGACATGAATATCCGCGCCGAAAATGACCACCGGTTTTTCTTGCGCTTTGGCAGGAACTTGTGCGAAAGCGGAAAAAACAGGCAGTAAAAGAGCCAAAACAAAGATTAAAATCTTCATGGTAAGGAGTTTTGAGTTTGAAAATTCAAAAATACAAAAAAATTGAAAGCCTTTGCCATTGTAAAGCAAGACTTTTGTAAATTGCGCCCGAAAATAATTTTTTTTTATGAAATTGCTCGAAAACAAAAATATCCTTGTAACGGGTGCATCGCGCGGAATCGGGCGTGCAATGGCTACGGAATTTGCAAAACACGGCGCAAACGTCGGTTTTACCTATCTTTCAAGCGTCGAAAAAGCGACAGAACTTGAAAAAGAATTGGCACAATTCGGCACAAAAATTAAAGGATTTCGCTCAGATGCCGCTGTTTTTAGCGAGGCTGAAAAATTGACAGAAGATTTTCTTGCGCATTTCGGTTCGATTGATGCCCTCATCAACAACGCCGGCATTACGCGCGACAACTTGCTGATGCGCATGAGCGAACAGCAATGGGACGAGGTCATCAACGTCAATCTCAAATCGGTTTTTAACCTCACAAAAGCGGCTACAAGGCAACTTCTCAAACAAAAATACGGCTCCGTCATCAATGTTACCTCCGTTGTCGGCATCAAAGGAAATGCCGGACAAGCTAACTATTCCGCCTCAAAATCGGGTATTATCGGTTTCACAAAGTCTGTCGCTATCGAACTCGGCTCAAGAAATATTCGCTGCAACGCAATTGCGCCCGGATTTATCGAAACCGAAATGACGGAAAAATTAGGAGAGGACACGCTCAAACAATGGTTGGACGGAATCCCAATGAAACGCGGCGGAAAAGCCTCCGAAGTCGCTTCTTTGGCAGTTTTTTTAGCTTCTGACCTGAGCAGCTACATAACAGGACAAGTGATTCAAGTCGACGGCGGTTTGCTCACATAGTTTTTGCTTCAAACCTATAAGGTTTTTGAAACCTTATAGGTTTAACTTTTGCTTACGTAGTTTTTGCTTCAAACCTATAAGGTCGCAATCCTTATAGGTTTAACTTTTATTCAACAATCGAAATAAAATGTTCGCATCAAAATTCAAGAAAAACAAAACTTTAAATTTCGGCGGCAAATTAATCTGCCTCAATGCGCCGTGCGTCATGGGAATTTTGAACCTCACGCCCGACTCTTTTTATGCCGAAAGTCGCTTTTCTTCCGATGCGCCGCTTTTAAAAAAAGCCGAAAAAATGCTCGCGGAAGGGGCTTTTTTTCTTGATTTAGGTGCTGTTTCTACGCGCCCGAACGCGGAAGAAGTCAGTGAGGAAGAGGAAATGCAACGCTTATTGCCCGCAATAAAAATTTTGAAAAAAAACTTTCCCGATATAATTTTTTCTGCCGATACTTTTCGAAAAAATGTGGCGCAGGCGGCTTATGACGAAGGCGTGTTGATGATAAACGACGTTTCCGGTGAAGAAAGTGATGACGAACTTGCTTTTTTTTGTGCCCAAAAAAAATTGCCCTACATCATCATGCACGCTCGCGGCAATTCAAAAACAATGAACAATTTGACAGAATACACAGACATTGTGAGCAATTTAATGTTGTTTTTTAGTCAAAAATTAGCAATTTATCGCGAAAATAATCTGAACGACGTGATAATTGACCCCGGCTTTGGCTTTGCTAAAACGCTTGCACAAAATTATTTTTTATTGAATCACTTGGATACATTTGCCGCTTTGCAACAACCGATTTTAGTCGGAATTTCTCGTAAATCAATGATTTACAAAGCATTAGAAACAACACCCGACGAGGCTCTGAACGGAACAACTGTTCTCAATACAATGGCTTTGCTGCGCGGAGCGGACATTTTGCGCGTGCATGACGTAAAAGAAGCTATTGAAACAGTGAAACTTTTTAAACTTTGTACGGCAGCGCATTGATTTTTGAATGTTCAGTGTCAAAAACATAAAAACGCAAGCACAAACCTTGCGAAAAAAATATGTATTTGAGCATATTAAATTGTTAAAAAAAACATCTGCCCTTATTTTTGTCTTCACAAAAAAGGCATAAAACATTGTTTATCAATCGTTTGAAAGAAAAAAACGAAAGAAATCTTGCGGAACAAGTATTTTCAAAAATGCTTAAAAAAAATCATTCAAGACCTTTTTTTCCGTATAAAATCGGATATTTGCAAAAATAATTCAGCAGGCATGAG
The DNA here is from genome assembly GCA_052033485.1 of Bacteroidota bacterium. Taxonomy (GTDB): domain Bacteria; phylum Bacteroidota; class Bacteroidia; order Cytophagales; family Bernardetiaceae; genus JBPOJO01. Next base: position 4,057 of record JBPOJO010000135.1, read on the forward strand.
ACCTATCAGAAATTTGGGGCGGTTTATGTTTTTCAACAGCCGTCTTTTTGTCAATCGCGAAAAATTCAGCGTCTATCGGCAGCTTTTTTTTGAAGAAAGTATGATTATCGGCATTGATACCGTTGCGATTGTGGTCATTATTTCGTCTTTTATCGGCGCGGTAACCGCTATTCAAACGGAGGCAAATTTGGTCAGTCCGTTCATTCCGAGCCATCTTGTAGCCGTTGCGGTGCGCGATATGACGATTTTGGAACTCGGTCCGACGATAACGGCTTTGGTTTTTGCCGGCAAAGTCGGCTCAAATATTGCCGGCGGTTTAGGGACAATGCGCATCACGGAGCAGATAGACGCGCTTGAAGTGATGGGCATCAATTCGATTTCCTACTTAGTTTTGCCCAAAATTCTCTCTTCCATGTTTTGCTACCCGCTTTTGGTCATTTTAGCGTGTTCTTTGTCCATTTTCGGCGGTTTTGTGGCATCTGTGGCGACAGGTATTTTGACTGCGGAGCAATATATTTACGGTTTGCGTTTAGATTGGGTCGCATTTAATGTTCCTTTTGCCCTCATCAAAGCGGTTGTTTTTGCGTTTTTGATTTCGTCAATATCTTCATACAAAGGCTTTTACACGCGCGGCGGCGCATTGGAAGTGGGTATTGCAAGCACAAAAGCGGTTACAAACAGTTGTATCGCCGTTTTGATTGCAGACTATCTTCTTGCACAAGTTTTGTTATAGAAACCGCTGTTTTGCTGCAAAAATGATGCTTTTTATCAAAAAAAAATGGCAACAGTCGGCGTAAAAAAAAATTATCGGCATTTTTAAAAAAACATTCCGTAATTTTTTTAAAAATATTTGCATTTCCGAAAAACACTTGCTAATTTTGCAGTCCAATTAAAAAAATGCGAAGTAATGAAAAGGACATTTCAACCTTCAAACCGCAAGAGAAGAAACAAACACGGTTTCCGCACTCGTATGGCTTCTGCTAACGGCAGAGCGGTTTTAGCGCGTCGTCGCAAAAGAGGTCGTAAAAGATTGACCGTATCGGACGAAAAAACGCATAAATAATTCTTAACTTTAAAAGGAGCGCAATCATGAAACTTCGAGTTGCCAAAAAAATCCTCAAAAACAAAGAGGAAAACGGTCAGTTATCGCATCATGCCGAACAAACTGCGAAAGCGGCTAATCGCGTGAAACGTTACACAAAAAACGCTAAGGCTTAATTTCTGTCTCGAAATATGACCGAACAAAGCGAAAATGAAAAATGCTTTCAGCAGAGGTCTTATTCTTTCGGCAGAAACCGGAAACTGAAAAGCAGAAAAGTTATCAAGGAGCTTTTTCACAAAAGCTCCTCTGTTTTTTTACACCCCTTCAAAATTACCTACCTTCCCGCAACCGGCGAGTTTCAGCCCCGAATTTTGATTTCTGTTTCCAAAAAAAATTTTAAAAAAGCCGTTACAAGAAATTTTATCCGTCGCCAAATCACGGAAGCATACCGCCTCAACGAACCTTCTTTGGGTTTTTTCCCCTGCCAATCATTAGCCGTGAATTACATTGCAAAAGAAGTCAATACTTCCGAATACATCAACAACCGTTTAGTTGCCGCCCTTAAAAAGCTGTTGTCGGAACGAAAAAAATAATTATTCCGCCCGAGTGTACCGCGAGCTTTAGCTTG
>JBPOJO010000009.1:0-3191 GCA_052033485.1 Bacteroidota bacterium
ACCCCCTAAATAATCCCACAAACCCAAACAATTTTCAAAAGCCCAAACAGTCGCTTGTGAGCACACACGCGACGGCGGGTAAATCCTGAAAAAGTCGCTTGTGAGGACATAAGCGACGGCGGGGAAATCCGAAAAAGTCGCTCGTGAGGACACAAGCGACGGCGGGGAAATCCGAAAAAGTCGCTTGTGAGGACACAAGCGACGGCGGGAAAATCCTGAAAAAGTCGCTTGTGAGGACACAAGCGACGGCGGGCAAAATCCTTTGGGTATGAGTATTTGTTCAAATTTAATTGTGAAAATAAATCTGACCTCCGTTGTTTGTGTCCCTGCAAATGACTTGCAGGGCAAATGAAAAAGTCGCTTTGAGGACACAAGCGACGGCTGTCAAATCACAACTAATTTTGTTCGAATACTTAAATTCTGAAAAATTGTCGCTAAGAACTTAATTTTCAACAATATGATAGACATTTTGCACACAAACAAAGCTCCCGCGCCCTTAGGAGCGTACCCGCATGCAAGGCGCGTCGGAAACTTGCTTTTTCTCTCAGGTGTAGGACCGCGGAAGGCAGGTGAAAAAGAAATTCCGGGTGTAAAACTCGACAAGGCGGGCAATATCGTTTCTTACGACATTGAGGCACAATGCCGTTCCGTTTTCAATAATGTCAGATTGATTTTGGAGGAAGCCGGCAGCAGTTGGGACGAACTCGTGGACGTAACGGTTTTTTTGACCAATATGAAAGAGGATTTTCAGACCTACAATCGTGTTTATGCCGAATTTTTTAAGGGGAATCGTCAGCCCTGCCGAACAACGGTGGAAGTGAATGCTTTGCCTTCGCCGATTGCGATTGAATTGAAATGTATCGCGACAATTGTACCTAAATTTTATGATATTTGATGAGGAAAACAGCGCGCTTCTGTGCCGCAAAGTATTTTTGCCGACAATATCAAAGGCAAACCGACAATTTGCGGCACAATTTCGGCATACATTTTTTAGCTAATTTGAAAAAAAATTAAAATGGCAAGATTATCAAGAAATTCTAAAATTGAATATTTTTCCGAAACGGAAAATGAAAATATTTCGCAATTCAGACCTGTTATAGGCATTACGCTCGGCGACATCAACGGAATCGGACCTGAAGTGGTGATTAAATGCTTGTCTGATACACGCATGACTAAATATTTTACGGTAATTATTTACGGCTCTGTTTCTGTCATAACGAAGTACAAGAAGCAACTCGACCTTGATTTTTCGTATCACCAACTCGGTCATTTTAACAACTATTCCATCAACGAAAAAAAAATAAATATTGTTAATTGTTGGACGGAGCAGGTGAATATTGAACCGGGCAAAGCAACTCCCGAATCGGGCAAATGCGCGTATTTGGCACTGAAAGCAGCAACCGACGCACTCAAAAGCGGTTCGATTGACGCGGTTGTAACTGCGCCGATTAATAAAAAAAATATGCCGGAAGATTTTGCTTTTGCGGGGCATACGGAATATTTTACCAAACATTTTTCCGGCAATGACAGCCTTATGTTCCTCACGGCAGATGATTTTCGGGTAGGGGTTGTTACGGGGCATATTCCCCTTCGCGATGTCGCGCCGGCACTTACGCAGGAGAAATTGCAGCGGAAAATTGAATTAATGCACTACTCTTTAAAAGTTGATTTTAACATTCAAAAGCCCAAAATTGCGGTTTTAGGACTTAATCCTCACGCGGGCGAGGGCGGCAAAATTGGCTTGGAGGAGCAAAAAATTATTGCACCGGTCATAGAAAAGTTCAGAAACAAAGGGCAATTAATTTTCGGACCGTTTCCTTCCGACGGCTTTTTCGGAGCGGCACAATACGAAAAATTTGATGCCGTACTTGCAATGTACCACGACCAAGGCTTGATTCCATTCAAAACATTGGCATTTGACCGAGGCGTAAATTTTACTGCCGGTCTTTCAGTTGTTCGCACTTCGCCCGACCACGGCACTGCTTATGACATTGCGGGTAAAAATATTGCCAATGAAGGCGCGATGCTTGAGGCTATTTATGCTGCTTGTGAAATTGTCAGAAATCGAAACAGGCATCTTGAAGAGCAAATTTCGCGTGAAGAAAGAAAGTCGAGGCGCGAGCAAGTGAGCAAAGAAGCCGATGATTTGAGCGCGGACGGTGAATAATTTTGTTTTTTTTAGCATAAAAATAAAAAAAATTAAATCGGCATCAAAACGGCATTAAATTCGTTTGATTCTAACGTGCATCATTTTGTATCTTTGCATTTTAAAAAACTGACAGACATGAGACTACTTAAGAATTCTTTTTCAATTTCTGTAATTCTTTGCTTTTTGATTTCGGCATCTCTTTTTGCGCAAAAAAATGTTTTGCATAAGGATAATTCGCCTGTGTATAGTATTCCGGTGCCGGAGGAGCGTTTTATTGACAAAATTGTCTATACCAAAGAGGCTGTTATTATTTATGCGAGATTTAAGTCCTCGGGACGAATAACTTTTTTTTCCGCCAAAGGAAAGCACCCTTGGACGCTCATTAATACGGCAAACAGAAAAGAAAAAGTGATGTTGAAAGATGTTAAAAATATCAAAAAGGACAAGGTTTTATTAAAGGACGCGCTCGGAAAAGAATCCGAATTTACCCATGAAATGCGTGAATTAACTGCATCTGAATTTACTTGTGAGATTTATTTTCCGCCGCTTCCCGAAACGATGAAAGTAGCGGATTTGATTGAAGGCGATGATGTTTCAAAACGGGGCGAAGCCTACACGGTTTTTTTTGATTTTAAGAAGTTGCGTCTGAAAACGTTTCCGAAGGCTAAACCCGATGTCGGCGAACCTGCAGAAGAAACAGCCGAGCCTGTTGTGTCAGAAACGACTGTAGAAACGATAAATGAACTCAAAGAAGGGGAATCTTTGGTTTTGAACAACATTCTTTTTCAGAGTTCAAAAGCAATTTTGTTGCCTGCGGCTTATGTTGAACTTGACAAAGTTGTGGCTGCGATGAAAAAAAATATGACAATGGAAATTGAGGTTTCGGGACACACAGATAATGTGGGAAAATACGCCGATGATAAGCTGCGATTATCGCGAGAGCGGGCTGATGCGGTTAAAAATTATCTCATGAATAACGGAGTTGTCGGCACAAGAATTTCGACAAAAGGCTACGGCGATACCGTTCCGCTCAACGACAACA
>JBPOJO010000433.1:0-5152 GCA_052033485.1 Bacteroidota bacterium
GTCTTATTCAGCATCGCCGTTGTAATTCACTTGTAAAAAAAAGTCCGCCGTTTGACCGTGTTGCTGCGAGCGAAAAACGTGATTTTAGTGTTGCCGTTTTACAAAATTGCGGTTCGCAACAAGTTAAATAACTAAGTTGAGTTATATTTCAAATATACAAAAACAAAACAAAAAATTCAATATTTAGTTTTGAGAAAATTTACAAAAGTATTTTTTTGGGAGCTTTTTTGGGTAGGAGAAAGGGGGTGCGGTATGGGCTGTTGTCAATTGCCGATGAGGACAAATGCCCCCCAATAAAAAGGGTGCGGATAGTGCTTTCTGAGTTTTTTTTGTGCTAAAACAAAGGCTTCACGTTTTGAATTTCCTTTCAATAATTCGGCGTAAAAATTTACCATGAGCATTTGAGTCGCTTCGTCGGAAACTTTCCAAAGTGAATTTAAAACGGACTTACAACCTGCTTGCCGAAACGCTCTTTGCAAACCAAAAATCCCTTCACCGCTCTGAACATCACCCAAGCCGGTTTCACATGCGGAAAGTACGACTAACTCTGTATTTAACAAGTTCATATTGACGGCTTCACTTGCAGTCAGTATGCCGTCATCTCCCGCGTCGGGCGGGTTTTGGCAATTCGCAAGCAATAAACCTGAGCGAAAAAAAGGGTTATTCAGTAAATTTCGAAGCTCGGCATCTCTGATATTTTTTATTGATTTTTCAGAAACTTTTTGAATAAAAAAACCATGCGTAGCGATGTGCAAAATAGTAGGGGCAGAAACTTTTTTCACATTTTCTTCATTTGCAGCATCTTTCAGGAAAACATGTGCGTCAATGTTTTTGTTTGTAAGTAATTTTTTTATTTCCTCAGCTTCTTTTTTTGTTCCCTCCAAAATACTGATGTTGTTACCCGAATTTAAAAATTGAGAAACGCCCGCAAATGAAAATTGTCTGTCAATACCTTTTTTTATGGTATCTGATTGAAAATCAGAGCGGTAGGCAGGGTATGCAAAAATGAAGACTTTGAAATTTTTTGTCATTTTAACCAATTTTTCTTCATCTCCTCTTGTTTCAATAAAATCGCGAGTCGAAGAAATAATTTGTATTTTTTGCTCATCAAACAAATATTTTCTGCTCTCCGCATTGTAAAGCGTATTGATGTTTATTTGGTGAAAAATCCCGTCAGGCGAAAAAAATACTTTCTTAATTTTTTTTGCATTTTTTCCGAATCCCATTTTTTCTAATCTATCCGCGATGGGTTGCCAATAAGATTTGTAGCTGAGGGTATCCGTAATTTTATGCTCAATTGCGCTTTTATAATAGGAAAATGCTTGTCGGGCAAGCATGGCTGAATTTTCAAAGATAACAATTTCGGGATATTGGGGATTCTTAGATGTGCAGACAGAAGCGAAATAGATGAAATTATCCTTTTTTGATTCTTCTTGTAAATCCAATCTATAAATATCAATTAACACTTCATTTTTTTTCAGCATAGGAATTAAAGTCTGATAGCTATAACTTCTTGCTTTAACTTCTTGGGCGAAAGGTGTAACTTTATTAAACATTTCTTTTTCGATTGTGTTAATTTTTTCGCTCATTTCCGATAAATCAATTTTTAATTCCTTTCTTTTTTCTTCCGTTATTTGTGTGCCTTTGAGGTAGTCGTTCTTCATTGATTTCCATTTTGTGTATTTTTGCAAGAGCGTTGAATCTCCGTTCATAAGTATCCCCTGAATTGTTTTTTGGTAAGAAGAAAATAAATGAGATTTCAGAAAAAGAACCTCATTAAACATATCTGATGCAACTTCAGGCTTATTTTTCAACATTTTTAAACAAATTTCAATGCCGGCATAAAGGAAATGATTGCTCGCATTCCAAAATTGTTCGCGTTCCTTTTCGGAAAAAAGTACAAAAACATTCTCAAAGTGTTCTTTAAAAAAAGAGCTGACTTCTTTTTGATAAAAATAGGCAGAATCGATTTGGTTATTATTCAGCATCAAAGCCACAAGATTCGTTTTACATTTCATATAATCAACATTCACTTTACCCGTTAAGCTTTCATAAATTTGCAGTGCTTGAATGTAAAGTCGCCTTGCCTCTTCGAAATTTTTTCGTTTTTCGTAAACTTGTGCAAGATTATTGATTGCATTAGCCATTTCTCTGCTTTTACTTCCGATATTTTTTTTCCTTATTTTAATAACGTAATTCAATAGATTTTCAGCGATGTCAAGGCTGTCAGACAGAATGTATAACGCAGTCAAATTGTTACAAGTTGTTAAAAATAAAGGGTGCTCATTGCCTAAAGTTTTTTCCCGAATGTCTTTTGCTTGCAACCAATATTTACTCGCCATGGGCTAGTTATTTGTTTTATAATAACGTACGCCTAAGTTATTGCAGGAATTCGCATAGCGATTATGCTCTACTCCAAAGACTTTTTCACTCATCTCCGCTGCTTTTACCAACATTTTCTCGGCTTTGTCGAATAAAGATTGTTCAAGATACAACATACCCAAGTTGTTACAGATGTTTCCGTAATCTTCAGCATTTTCACTTAATCCGATAGTTTCGATGACTTCCATCGATTCTAAAAAAAGAGGCTCGGCAATAACAAATTGCCCTAATTTCAGGTAAGCTGAGGCGAGATTTGTGCAAGCTTGTGCGTATTTGTGAGTGTTTTTCTTTTGACATTCTGCATAATAATTTCTGTTTTCTGTAAAATATAAAATCGTTTTTGAGAAATCGCTCATATAATAGCAGGCGAGTGCCAAATTATTTACTGTTGCGGCATACTCTTCGTGTTTTTTTCCCAATTTGAATTCTGCAATTTTGAGTGCTTTTAAAAATTCCGCTTCCGCATCTTTAAATTTGCCTTGCTCAATTCTCAATAAACCTAAACCATTGTAAAGTGTCGTAAAAACAGTGTCGGGAACATTAGTTTGACTCTCGGCAAGTGCAAAGGCTTGCTTATAAACCGAATCGGCAAGCAAAAATTTACCTTCATTCACATAATCTGACGCACTTTTGAAAACAGCAGAAAAGTCTTGTGCGGTCAAAAGAAAATTATAGGAAAAAAAGCAGAATAAAATGAGAATTAGTCGCATCGATATTTTGTTATTTCGCTTTTTTAACATCAAAAAAGCAGCCGGAAACTTAATTGTGTTCGATTATTTTAGTTTTCGGTGCGCAATAAATTACTTTTTTATGCCCTCTTTGTTTTTTATACCTTAAAAATCAGTTGTTTAAAAAGCGTAAGAACCTATAAATTTTTTTTTAACTTTATAGATTCTTACGCCCTTTCAGACACACCCCCTTAAATCTTCTCCCCTCATTTCACCGCAGCGGAATCGGGCAAAACCGTTTCGTTTGTATTTTTTACAAAAGTCGTATTTTTGAAAAATGACACATCGCATTGATTGCTTTGATTAATGTCGAATTTTACACTCACCGTGTCGCCCTCTTTGCTGAGTCCAATTTCGGGCGAAATACCCGCCCCCGCTATGTAGATGAGTGCAGGATTATCAACAAGCGTAAAATAGTAAAAAGTATTGCCGTTACTGACTTCTGCCGAGATTCGCGCAATAACTCCGTTGATGGTTTTCACGGCATCGGTAGTGTTCGTTTGCAAAGAGGCACTGTTTCCGAGACTGTTGAGGGCGTTTTTGTAAGCGCGAAGCGTTTCTTGCAAATTGTTTCCGACCCCGACAATGGAATAATCCTGCACAGAAACCATCGCAATCATTTTCACTAAACCCGCTTGGTCTTTGAGCGACATGACATAAGTAGGTATGCCGTTGATGTTGTAGGTTATCGGAAAAGAGGGAATATAGCCTTTTTCTTGGACTTTTCCCGCAGCGGAATGTTGCGCGGCATCTTCCGTTGCCCCTGCCTGTCGATACCATTTTGTTTCTTTGTTGCGCGTATTGACCAAAACGAAGCCGACCGTGCTCGCATCGCCGCCGACCGAAGTGATGCCGGTGTACCAATACGACTTTCCGTCCTCGCCGTAAATCAAAGAAATTCCCGACGAAGTGCGCAATTTTCCTTCGTTGGAAAGATTAATATAGCCGTTGACATATTCGCCCCAATCGTCCAACTGCTCAACAATAAACTGCTTCGGCTGAATGCGGTCGACCCAAGCCGGTGCTTTGTCAATTTCATATTCGTTCACATCACCGTTTTCGGCATTGACCGTTATCACGCCGACGGCATCTTCTCCGTCAAATCCAATCTTTTTTTCAAACATCGTTACGACCCAAAAAGGCACCCCCGAATCGTCGGTTTCCAAAGTAAAATCATCTAAACCTTTGTTCATAAACCCTTGAAAATAAAGGTATCTGCTCAAATTGTCAAAACCGAAACCGTTCGGCTGATATTTGATGCGAATAGGTTTGTTGCCGATTTTTTGCACAAGTTTAACATCGCGTTCATTGACGGCGGAAACCATCACGTAACCGGGCGTGCCGTCGCGATTGTCGAGCCATTTAAAAAAGCCGGAATGTTGCAAAGCCGCCACCCAATATAAATTGCCGCCGATATTTTGCAAATGAAATTCGCTCAATTCGGCTTGACTCCCCAAAGAAGGATTTTCACCCAAAACTTTATTGCCGAGCCGCATCGCAACATCTTGGTCGACAATTCGGATTTTTTCGACAGAAACGGGCGCAACGTCTTTCGAAAAATTGCTTGCTTCTTTGACTTCACCGATTAAATTTCTGTATTTTTCGGCATGAAAACCTTCCCAACTTGTGAAAAAAGGGAACGCCGTAATGTATAAAACAAGCACAATAAAAGAAACCGCAAAAAACTTTTGAAGCGGACTTACGGGCATTTTTTGCTCCGTCAGCAACAAGACCATTACACCCGAAAAAATAGTCAGTTGAATGAAAATCGGCGTAAAATTCCACGCTAAGACGGGCTGAAAGAAAAATAACATACAAAAAATATAGAGCAAAAAAACGGCGATTATCCAAACTGTTTTCATTCTTTTGAAATTAAGTGATGTTCGTTTTACTTTCAACGCAAAAAAGCCGCCTATCGGAAACCCGAAGCGTTTTTGCGAAAACTTATGCAAGATACAAATTAATTTTTGAAACTGTATTTTTTGTCAAAAAAAGGCAGGCAAATTCACGTTCGGAAACAAAAATTGCCTGCCTTTTCTCAG
>JBPOJO010000748.1:0-3398 GCA_052033485.1 Bacteroidota bacterium
CGGCAGTTTTGCTTTTTGCGCGATTGTACAAACTTTCGGGGATTCCGCTGCATGATTTTGATGCCGTGCGAAATTTTGAAATAGCTAAATCAGCGGCAGAGGGCGATTTTAGCGATATTTTCACACACGGAAGCCCTGTTTTCCACCTGTTGAATGCGGCGGTTCAATTCATTTTTTCGGATTTTTATGCTTTACTTTTGCTCGGTTCTCTGTTCAATACGGCAGGCGTTTTTTTTTGCGCGGCTGTTTTTGAGCAAAAAATAAAAGAAAATTCTCCGCATATCATCGGGAAAATATTTCGCCTCGCATTTATTTTAGTCTTCGGTTTGTCGCCGATGATGATTTATTTGAGCCGCTGCATCACGAACGAAAACCTCAATTTTTTCCTTTTTTCAGCCGCATTTTATGCGTTTCAGCGTCAAAAAAACATTTCGTTGCCGGCTTTTTTTTTGACAACTGCCGTACTTGTCAATTACAAAATATTGATGATTGCGCCTTTTTTGACCCTGAGTTTTTACCGAAAACCCTCCGAAATACGACCAATCTTGCGACAATTTTTACTTTTTTTTGCAGCTTTTACCTTATTTTTTTCGCTGACAGGAGCGGTTCTCGGCACGGGTGCGGAGCAATATTTGAAAAATCTTGCCGCGATTTTTCTCAATAAAACGAAAGCGGCACATTCCCCTTTGCTGCAAACGGATTTTAGTTTTTATTTGCGCTTTTTGTGGGAAACAGAAATGTCATTTTGGGCAATTTTAGGTATTGTCGGTGCGTTTTTGGGCGGGAAAAAAAATTACATCGGCATTAGTTTTACAGTTTTTTTTATCATTTTACATTTTTTACCGAAAGCACCTCGTGCCCTGCTTTTTGTTTTACCGGTGTTATATTTTGAAGGATTTCGTTTGTGGTTTTTTCTTCTTGAAAAATATTTTTCTGAATTATTTACTTTCAAATCTGCGTACGCGATAATTTTCGGATTATCGGTTTTGATTTCTTTTGCACCTGTCATTTTGTCATTACAAAAAAATATTTACGAGTATGCACAAAAAAGTGATTTTGAAGAGGGAGCAAAAATATTGCGGCAAAAAAACATTGAAAAGGTATATACATTAAACAGTCTGCAATTTTTGCCTTACGCTGAAAAATGCACACTTATCAGAGCTTCGAAAAAAAATATTTTCAGCAGGGGGGAAGTCATTTTTTGGGACAGTTATCACAATGCCTTAAACGAATTTAATGAGGCAAATTTTTCTGATTTTGATACTTTGTATGCCGGTCGACAAAATTTATATCTCTCGCCTTTCCTGTATTTTGAACACGCGGAATACAACGGTTTGAGCTATACGGAAATCAAAAAAAGGCTTGAAAAAGCTCAAAAAAATCGGCATGGCGCGCGTTGGTTTCTTTTGAGGAAAAAAGAATGAAGTTTTTTTGGTTTTCACCCCAAAATTGTCTTGCATCTTGCCTCCGATTTTTTACATCTTTTTTTATATATTTGCCCTGATTTATCCATAAATCCCAAAATTATGTCTTTTCTTAAGCAACGTATCGAAACAGCAATATCGGAAGAAACTGAAAGAATAAAATATTTCGATGATAAACCGCGCCCTTTTAATTGGCGAATGTCGCCGCAAGCGGTTTGTACTTATATTTTGGGCGGCACGCTGCCGGACGGATTTGTTGTTGCGCCGAAATATATCGGACAACGTCGCCTCATTGAAACTGCCGTTGCTACTTTGGCGACTGACCGAGCACTCCTGCTTATCGGCTTGCCGGGTACCGCAAAAAGTTGGGTTGCCGAACACATTACCGCCGCAGTTTCGGGCGATTCCGCATTGCTTGTACAGGGAACTGCCGGATTAGGCGAAGAGGCTTTGCGCTACGGTTGGAATTATGCAAAATTGCTTGCCGAAGGTCCTTCCGAATCGGCTTTGGTCAAAAGCCCCGTGATGCGCGGCATGGAAGAAGGTAAAATCGTTCGTATTGAAGAATTGACAAGAATTTCGTCCGACGTACAAGATGCTTTGATTACGGTGCTCTCCGAAAAAATCCTACCCGTCCCCGAATTAGACGCGCTGATTGCGGCAAACAAAGGTTTTAACATTATCGCAACGGCTAACGACCGCGACAGGGGCGTTCACGAACTTTCCGCCGCCTTGAAAAGACGCTTTAACATGGTTTATTTGCCGCTCCCCGACAGTTTGGAAGATGAAGTGCGCATCGTGGATTTGCGCGTCAGGCAGCATATCAAAGAATTGCAACTCCCCGCCGAAATTCCCGCCTACGAGGAAATTAAACGCCTTGTTACGGTTTTCAGAGAATTGCGCGAAGGCAAAACAATTGACGGCAAAAGCAAAATCAAATCCCCTTCCGCAACCCTGAGTACCGCCGAAATCATATCCGTTATGAACAGCGGACTATCACTTGCAGCCTATTTCGGAAACGGAAAAATTTGTGCCGATGATATGGCTGCCGGCTTAACGGGCGCAGTCATACGCGATGCCGCACAAGATAAAATTGTTTGGGAAGAATATCTCAACACAATTATTCGGACACGCGATTCTTGGCAAGACCTTTTCAAAGCGTGTAAAAAAATTTAATTCGGAATTTTTGAAAAAAAAATCCCTCAGCATTTAAAAACGCTGAGGGATTTTTTTCAAATAACTGTTTTAGCGATACAATCGCGGGAAAAGATTTGGTTTTGCTTCGCTCAACATTTCATACGCCGCATCAAAAATATCCTCTGAGTTCGGTTTTGAAAAATAATCGCCGTCAGAAGTATATGCCGGACGATGTTCTTTTGAACTGACACACACCGGTTTAGCGTCGAGATAGCGATAAGCATCTTGTCCTTCGAGTACTTTTTGCATCATATAAGCTGAAGCACCGCCCGGAACGTCCTCATCAGTAAAAATTACGCGGTTTGTCTTTTTCACCGATTCGACAATCGAATGATGAATATCAAACGGCAACAAAGTTTGAACGTCAATCACCTCGGCGGAAATTCCGAAAGCCGCTAATTGCTCCGCCGCCTCCATCACGATGCGACACATAGAGCCGTAAGTAACGATAGTAACGTCCGTGCCGTAGCGCAAAACTTCCGGCACCCCAAAAGGAACGGTAAATTCGGCGATATTATTCGGCATTTTTTCCTTTAAGCGATAACCGTTTAAGCACTCAATCAAAAGAGCGGTGTCATCGGATTTTATCAACGTATTGTAAAAACCTGCGGCTTGCGTCATGTTGCGCGGAACAAGCAAATAAATACCTCTGCAAAGGTTCAAAATGCCGCCAATCGGCGAACCGGAGTGCCAAATGCCTTCAAGTCTGTGTCCGCGAGTCCGAATAATCAAAGGTGCTTTTTGCCTGCCGACCGTTCTGTATTGCAATGTTGCGAG
>JBPOJO010000036.1:0-14543 GCA_052033485.1 Bacteroidota bacterium
ATAGCCGTTCTGGTATTTTGCAATAAGTTACTGTTTTCGGTCAGAAAGATGATGTTTCCTTTGACAGAATTAATGCGTTTGAGATAATAGGCATTTGAGAACAAATAATATAACATCGTAGATTTTCCGCTTCCTGCCTGTCCATTGACATAGGCAGGAGACTGAAATTTTTTTAAAAATTCAATTTGCTCCGACAATAAGGAAAAATTACTGTTTTCTTTGCTTCTCTGTATTTTATTCCATAGCTCGTCTTTCTGAAGTGTCCAAGACGGATAAGCTCTTAATGCTTGCCTTTTCATTTTTTCTAAAGTGTCAGGAATAACGAACTCGTCTTGCGTAAGCTCTGCTAAAATTTTTTCTAATCTTTCTTTTTGCATAACGTTATTAGCACCCGTGTGTAAATAGTAACAATCCTTACTGTTTTCAGTAATTTTGGTATAAAATACAGTTACATTGTCTTTTTGGGCTTGCCAAACCCCGGTTTTAAGTTCTTTAGATACAATTAAATTACTTTTGGGATTGATAAGGTCGGCGAGCAGGAAACGAAAAGTATTTTCGTCTTTTACCCTCATACCGTCTTTTTCCAAATCATAAAGAGCAAAACTTACCCAAGAATCACTTTCGTAAATCTCAAAATGAAGGTCGAGAAAATTATTAAACTCATCAAACCAACTTACTGTTTCTATTGGAGGATAAGTTTTTGGGTTTGTAATTATTTGTTTAAATGATTGATTTTTTATAAATTCGTCAATTTCATTTTGTGGTAAAGGGTGCTCATTTAGCCAATAGCCACTTTTAATTCTTGGAAAATCAACAGTTGTCCAAAAATGTTTTTTTGTTCTTTCAATGATATCTCTAAAAAAGTAAACCAAAAATCCGCCAATTACTCTTTTTTCAATAAGTACACGTGTCAATTCATTGTAAGTAAAAACGAAAATTTTCTCACCAAAAGCTTGAACTTTGGTAGAATGTTTTAAATTTGTAAGTCTCCGAAAATCATCAATTTTTTTCAATATCTCCTCACGGTAAGATACATTTACCAATTTCTGATTAAATTTTTCGCAAAAATGAAACACAAGCATATTATTTGACAATTATCGTGTTGAAAACATAAATATAAGGTAAACTACTCAGATGCAAATATATGAAAAATATGAAAAAAAAAAAGGTAAAAAATTTGACTTATTCCCTTTCGTATGATAATTTCGTACCTCTTAGTAGTAGGATTTTCCAAAATCGTGCAGGTGAATTGGATTTTACCCGTTATTTTACTGCGGTTCTATAACTCGAAAGGGAATTAAATATACAGTTCCTAACGGAACAACAAAGAGAATATGAACTATTTTCTACCAATATGCAACGCATAAAGGCGTATTTTGAGCCTGTCCGAAAAGTACGTTTAAATCTGACAAACCAAATATAATTTCGTTGTTTGCATTTTAAGCCTCAAAGATGATTTTTTTTTGACAGAAAATGCCTCAAAACCGTCATTTTTTCTCTAATGAAATCCTCAAAACGGGAATAACGAAATTTTTTTTGGTCTTGATTTTCCTAAATTGACTTTTCGGACAAGCGACGGCGGAGGCTAATATCAGAACCGGTTTGACCGAATCTATTTTTATAATCGCTAATTTTTCGCAATTTCTTGCCCTCGTTTGTCTCCCCATCAGCGACTTTTTTACTCCCCCAAAAAAAACTACCATCATTCCTCTGCCCTTGTTTTTATTCGCAAACGACTGTTTTACAATGTTTTGTGTCGCTCATTAATTTTTTTTTGACAATAAATAAAAATTTTTTTTGCAAAAAATGCAACCCTTTATTTACGGCTTTGTCTTAACATCAAATCATCATTCATAACAGACATGAAAACAATTCTTTTTGCATTTATCGCTTTATTTTTCTCCTTTTCAGGCGTGTCGTTGTTGGCGCAAAAAAATGAAAACCGTGAGGTAAAAGATTTTAAGGAAATTGCCGTTGCGGGAAAATTTATAATTTCGCTCCGACAAGGCAGCAATGAAAGTCTGCGATTGGAAGGCAGCGAAGAAGATTTGAGCAAAATCGAAACTGATGTTTCCGCCGGAAAACTCAAAATTAAAGTGAAAAATTTTGCCAAAATCGGAGAAGTGAAAATCTTTATCGAATACAAACAAATGGAAGATTTCAGCATCGCAGGCTCGTCTGTCGCCGTTTTTGAAACACAACACAAAAGCGACAACATGACCCTCGAAATCGCAGGCTCAGGTGATATCACGGGCGATTTCTCCGTCAAAAACTTTGAAGCCGAAATAGCAGGTTCGGGAAAAATTCACCTCAAAGGCAATGCCGAAAAGCAAGAACTTTCCGTTGCAGGTTCGGGGTTAATCGAAAGCAACGAAATGAAAACGCTCGTCTGCGAAGTTGATATTGCCGGCAGCGGAGACGTTTATGTCAGCCCCGAAAAATCTTTAAAAGCAGAAATTGCCGGCAGCGGAATCGTTTCTTATTCCGGAAACCCCGGCAATGTTGAAGCGAGTGTAGCGGGTTCGGGCAAAATCAAAAAGACAAATTAACAGAACGGCCAGTTCAGCATTTCAAAGGGCAGTTTTTTTAGACTGCCTTTTTTTTGCTTAAATTTTTTGCAAAAAAACATGAAAACAGAAAAATTATATGCTCCGCCCCCCTCTTTCCGCGCAATAAAACCCAACAATTCGACGACTTCTTTCGCCAAAACCCACTTTTAAAGCCTACTCGTCGGGGCATTTGCAAAAACAAAACAAATTTAAGACCTTTGACAAATTTTTATCGCATGAACGTTGATAATTTCAGGCTGAATTTGGCTTTCAGAATCATTAGCCTCGTTTTGAGCATTTTCATATTCGCCCTTGTGCTGAACAAAAACGGCTATATTTTTACTTCTGTTTTTCTCGGTTTATTGATTATTTATCAATCCATTTCATTGCTGCAATACGTGGAAAGTGCTAATAATGAAATGATTAAACTTTTGAATTACATTCGTTACGACGATTTTTCAAATACTTATTATTTTAAAATTAAAGGCAAATCCTTTTCAAGATTGAGCGAGGCACTGAACAGCGTCATGGCGCAATTTAAAGATTTAAGAGCCGAAAAAGAAGCGCAATATCTTTATTTACAAAACATTATACAACACATCGGAGTCGGTATTATTTCCTTTTCAAAAACAGGCGATATTCATATTATCAACAACGCGGCGAAACAACTTTTTAAAAAAATTAACCTCGTCAACATCAAAAACCTCAACGGAATCAGCCCCGAATTGGTGCAAACTTGCCTCACTTTGAAATCCGGCAGCCGCAAATTGATTCGCGTAAAATTGGACGAATTTACCTACGAATTAGCCGTTCACGCCCTCGATATCTCGCTTCGCGGCGACGAATATAAAGTGGTCAGCATTCAAAACATACACTCGGAGCTCGAAGACAAAGAAATGGACGCTTGGCAAAACATCGTCAGAGTGCTGACGCATGAGATAATGAACTCCGTCGCGCCGATTTCCTCCCTTGCCGCGACAATTCAAGATGAAATTCGGGCGGCGAAAGAGGAAAATAAAAAAATCAGCGACGAAGAAGCCGAAGATTTGATTTACGCCGCCGGTACAATTGAGCGAAGGAGTGAATCTTTGATTAATTTTGTCCGTGATTTCAGAATGTTAACGCAGATTCGCGAGCCTTTGCTCAAACAAGTTCAGGTCAAAAAACTTTTTGAACACATCGTTTCCTTAATGAAAATCAGTGCAGATGATGCAAAAGTACGCCTCAACGTGCAACTCCCGCCCGCAAGTATGTACATTGCCGCAGACGAAGTTTTAATTGAGCAAGTTTTGATTAATTTAGTCAAAAATGCCGTCGAAGCGCATAAAGATTGCGAAAAAGAAACTAAATTTGTGGAAATGTTTGCGCTTTACGATACCAAAAGTCGACCGATGATTGTCGTGAAAGACAACGCGGGCGGCATAGAGTCCGAAGCCTTAGAGAAAATTTTTATTCCCTTTTATTCGACCAAAAAAGGCGGTTCCGGCATCGGTTTGAGCCTTTCGAGGCAGATAATGCGCATGCACAAGGGGAATATTCTCGCCTCCTCCGAAATCGGAATCGGGACAAGTTTTGTGTTAAAATTTTAAACCGTCTTTCGTTTTTTTTGACAAAACTTATTGCTCATTTATTGCTTTTCGATTGAAAGTTTTTACCTTTGCGTCGAAAAGAATACAGCCGAAAAAAATGGAACAATATTATCAAGGGTATTACAATCAGCTTTCCGCTGCGCTCGTGCGCGGAGCTTTGATTGATAAAGAAATAGCAAAACACAGAAAGGCTCTTTTTTCTAAAAAATTAGAGGATTTGCTCACGGACGAAATCAGTGAGTTGATTCAGTTGGGCTTGGAAAAAAATGTCAACCTCAGCCCTTTGCGCAAAACGATTGAAGCACCGCAGGTAACGCGCGTGATGGCGATGCTGCGCGGGATTCAGCCGGACAATATGCTTGATGTCAACAACGGAGATACTGTTTTTCTTTGGCGCGTGTTAGATGAATTTCGTTTTTTACCCATCTTGTCTGCCTGCATAAAAGACGATGCCATCAACGATATCGCTTATGTTCACAAAGGCGGTTTGACTAATTTGAAAGGAAAAACGGCAACTTTAACCGAATTTACCGGTATTCCGAGCGAACAATTCGACGTTACGACGCTGATTGATATTTTGCATTTTCCCTTGCCCGAATTTGACACAATCTTAAAAGAAATTTGTCGCGTAACGAAGCGATACATCATTATTTCCGTTCTCGGTCCGAAAAAAGGCGAAAATGAAAAAAATTTTTTCAGCGAAGCTGATTTCCGCGACGCATTCAAAAGGCGTGATATTCACAACCTTTATGTTGAGCGAATCAACGGCGCAATGATTATCATGGGGAGGAAATAAAAAAATGACCATCATTATAGGAGGCGGAATTTCGGGGCTGAGTTTGGCTTGGTTTCTGCAAAAAGCCGGCAAAAATGCCGTCCTTATTGAGGCTGCGGAACATTTCGGCGGCGCACTCAAAAGTAAAAATATTAAAGGCTATTCACTCGAATTCGGCGCAAGTTCGCTCATGACAGACAGCGAAATCAGAGCTTTTTTGTGTGAAGTCGGTCTCGAAAATGACATTATTCCGGCAAACAACATTAGTAAAAATCGCTTTTTATTGAGAAATAAAAAATATCACCCCTTAAAACCCTCTCCGCTTGCCCTGATAACGACTTCTTATTTTTCATTCGGAGCTAAAAAAGCCATTTTTTCCGAATTTTTTAAAAAATCTGTCGGTAAAGAAAACGAAACCGTCGCGGATTTTTTCAGAAGACGCTTTAACGCCGAAGTCGTTGATTATGCCGTAACACCTTTTATAGGAGGCATTTACGCGGGAGACCCCGAAAAGTTGCTCATTGAGCAAACGTTTCCTTTTATGCAAGAACTCGAAAAAAAATACGGCTCCGTGCTGAAAGGTTTTTCAAAATCAAAATCCGCCGAAAGGAAAGAAATTGTCAGTTTGAAAGCCGGTTTACAAGTTTTGCCCGAAAAATTAGCCGCCCTCACAAAGGCGAAAGCGGGCGAAAAAGCACTTGAAATAAACAGAAAAGGCGATTTTTGGGAAGTTAAGACTGACAAGAATATTTATCAAGCTGACAAAATTGTTTTGGCTTTGCCGGCTTTTGAGGCGGCGCGTTTGCTTGCCGCACCCTATCCGGAATTTGCCGAAAAATTAGAAAAAACAGATTATCCCCCTTTGTGTATTTTGCATTTCGGCTTCAAAAAGGGACAAACGGGCTTTCCTTTGAACGGTTTTGGGGCTTTGCACCCACAAAAAGAAAATTCCTTTACTTCCGGTTGTATGTGGTCGTCGTCTGTTTTTGAAGGAAAAGCCGAAGGCGATTTAATCACCGTTTTTGTCGGCGGCAGTCTTTTCAAAAATAATACACTTTTGAGCGACGACGATATTTGCCGAAAAGCACTTGCGGAAATCAAAGAGTTGTACCAAATCAAAGGAGAACCCGAATTTTCACATTTTTATCGTTGGGAAAAAACGATTCCGCAATACGATTTGAATCAAAAACAATTAGGCGATATTGCCCCGAAATTGCAAAATGACGGCATTTTGATTTGTGCAAATTGGTATAAAGGTGTTTCTGTACCCGAATGTATTAAAAAAGCTAAAAAATTGGCGGCTGAAATTTAGCCCGAAAAATGGTGAAGATAAACAGACTTTGCGCCGCATAAAAATCAATTTAAGCAGTTACATCCTAAGGGTTTCTAAAAACATTAGGGGATAACTGCGAAGTCGTTTGTGAAGACATAAACAAGGGCAAAGAACAATACACATTAAATTGTCCGACTGTTTCAATTTTCAATTTAAAATTTTATCTTTGCGCAAAAATTCAAAAGCATTGAACAGGCAACTTGCATTAACAATTTCGGTGATTTTTCACCCGATGACCATACCTACTTGGCTGACGCTTTTCGGACTGATTTTTACGCCCGATATTTTTCCGTACAAATTAACGACGCAACTCAATCTGCTTTTGTTGGTGTTTCTCGGCACATTTTTGATGCCTTCAATTCCGATATTGTTTCTTTTTAGAAAAGATTTTCCGGAAAGTATCATTGAGCCAAACTATCAAAACCGCCTCAAAGCGATAATTGTCTTGCTTTTGGTGGTTTTTCTTGTGCTGATTTGGTTTGTTTACATCGGCTTAAAAGGCAGCGTTGTGATGGAAATTCTCATCGTTACGGCATTTAATGTTTTTTTTTCCGGCATATTTTCGGTCTTTTGGAAACCAAGTTTGCACATGAGCGGCATATCCGCGCTCATTTCTTTTGTGCTTTACTACCAATTTTTAATCGAAGAAACTGATTTAATGTTGCCCATTATTGCCCTGATTCTTCTCAGCGGCACGATTGCGTCCGCACGCTTGGCTTTAGATGCCCATGATTACCCGGAACTTTTCGCGGGTGTTGTCATTGGCGTTGCGTCCGTCGTCTCAACTTTTTTATATTTGTGGTTTTTGTAAATTAACAAAAACTTTTCAAACAATTTTGTCTAAGGCAGATTTTATGTTTAATTTTGTGCTCAAAATATTCGCCGAAAATGAAAATTTTTCGTAATATACCGTGATTAAAAAGTGTTTTTGTAATCATTCAGCCGGCGTGCACCGCGAGCTTTAGCTTGCGGATTTGGAGGAAGGTATCCTGCAACAAGCGAATTAAGGTCGCAAGCTAAAGCTCGCGGTACATTCTTGGGCAACAGGCTAAATTGTTATGATTTTTTTTTCGGCAAACTCAAAAAAACAGACAACATGAGAAAAAATTTTATTGCTTTATTTTCCAAAAGCCTCTTTTGGGTTCTTTTTTTGGCAATGACGGCTTGCGGCGAAGAAACTTCTCCCGAAGATGCCTTGCAGTTGCAAGAAAACGCTTGTGAAGAAAAAATAAGCGAGCTTGAAAAGGTAATAAAAATGAATGAAGTTGAGATTCAAATGCTTTACAGTTCGTTTGATACGATAGAGCAAAATTTGGTTTCAATTTCAAAAAGTCAAGGCGACTTGTCTAAAATCAAAGATGCCGGCACTGCCCGCTCGCAAAGACAAAGAATTGCCGAAAATTTCAAAGAAATTGCGCAATCCATTGAAGCGAATCAAAAAATAGTTGCCTCCTTGCGTGCGCAATTAGCGACTTCTAAAAATTCGGAAAAATTGGAAAAAATGATTGCTGTTTTGGAAAAAACCATTCAAGACAAAAATCGTGAAATTGTCGCCCTGCGTGCTGACATGGCAAAACTTTCGGGCTTGGTTGCCGAAAAAGACTTGGTTATTGCACAACAAACGGAAGATTTGGCGCAAAAAGAGGCGAAGATTGCGGTTGTTGAAAGTGAAAAAAATGAATTGAAAACTACTTTGCAAAAAGCCTTTTATCTTGTCGGCACGCGCGAAACTTTAATTGATGAAAAAATTGCTCGAAAAGGCGCCAAAGCAGGATTTTTGAAGAAAAAAGAACTCGATTTGCTGCCCGATTTTCCGACAAAAAAATTTAAGGAAATTACAGACCTCAATACAAAGCTCAACATCTATCTCGGTAACAAAGATGCGGAATATTTTGTCGTGAGCAAACACCCGTCCGGCTCGTATGTCATTAAGGATTTCGACCCCGATGCGACGTTTAAAGACCCGAAAAAATACCTGATTGTTACCGACCCCGAGAAATTTTGGTCGCAAACAAAATACTTGGTTGTTGAGTCAAGAGATTAAAATCAAAAAAAAAGATGGAATTTAAATCGTTTTACACGGATAAATATGCCGAAATTTCCGTTAAGGAAAGTGAAAAAATCATTTTGATTACTTGCAAAGTGTCTTTTATTCCCGAATCGGATTTTAAGAATGTTTTTGCGAAAGCAGGTGATTTGTCAAAAAAATATTTTATCAACAAAATGATTTTTGACAAACGCAGCCTCACCGTTTTTCACCAACCTTCGATGGAATGGTATCATTTGGTTTGGAAAAAAGAAATGTTGCCTTACGGACTGAAAACTTACCGCAAGATTTTGCCCGACGATACACTTTTTAAAAAGTCCGTCGAAATCGGCAAAGCTAAAATTTTGAAAGAGCACCCTGACAATATTCTTTCAAAATTGGATATACGTTATTGCGACAATTTGGAAGAGGCAATGTTGTAAAAAAAGGCGCGGAAAATGCAATCCGCGCCTGCTGTTGTTTGTGTCCTCACAAACGACACCTCGCCCTTGTTTGTGTCCTCACAAACGACACGAAATACAAACCTTCGCCGTTGTTTGTGTCCTCACAAACGACACGACAGATAAAACATTGTTTATCAGTTGTTTGCGAGGCATCAAACAAGGGCAAATGAGGCGTTATTGTTTTTTAAAAAATATTAATATCATTCAAAGCCGAAATTCCGATGCGGATTCCCCATTGATAAAATTTGCCGTTTTGAAACGACGTTACGCCTTCCAAACTGAAAACCCGAACGATATTGTCAATTCCGAAACCGAGTTCAAGATAGTTTTCGCCGAGCGGCGTTTGCAGCACATTGGCAAAAAATCGCTCTTTCCAACCCATAAAACGTATCGGTGTAATTTGCGTAAGCAAAAATTTGCGAAACTGATAATGCGCGTGCGCTCGCACAAACTTGTCCGCTGTGCTGTATTTGTAGTAATCCAAAATGCGAAAAGAAGCGTAGCGGTCATGGGTTTGCAAAATGGTGCGATTGCCCAAAAAATGCGCAAAGTCGGGAAAAAAGATGTTTTTCTTAGCCGCAAAAATTCCCGCCCCGACAGAAAATCCAAAAAAACGATTGATTCCGACTTCAATTTGATGCTTAAAACCCGCCTGCAAAAAGGTATAGTCGGCATTGCTTCCCGTGAGGGCAGGTATTGCGTGCCGAATTTCAAATTCTGCCTCCGGAAAATCGGATTTTTCGCCAATGTAATCGGGGTGCCGGCGCGGTTTCCAATTGAATTTTGCCTCCAAAGTTAAAGCATTGTGCCGCAGAAAAGCAGCAGACGGGCTTTCAATATTGCTCGGCGTATTCGACTCAAAGGCAAAATCTTTTCCTTTTCCGAGCGTGAGTTGGCTGAAATTTTCCAAAGGGCTGCGTTCCGCTAATTCGACAGAAAAATCACCCTTGAAAGTTTGGTGAAAATAATAGGTCGAAAATATTTTGACAAAATCCTTTTCATACAATTTCATGTAATTTTCGCCCAAAGCATAAGCGTAAAAAGTATTCACAATCGGCGCAATCGGGTCTTGTCCGTTTAATTGATACACAAAACGCCCTGCGGAAATCCCTGCCGTATTGCCTGCACCTTTGCCGGAATTAAAAGTGAACTTCAAATCAGCTTTTCCGACGGCTGTTTCGCGGGCAAAAGAATAGCGAAATACGGAAGAAAATTGCAATCCGAGAGTTTTAACAGGAATTTTTTTTGTTTTTCCGTCGGGATAGAGCAGCACAAGCGAATCTTTTTTGTAAAATTGCTTGTTAAAATCCAAACTCGGCATCAAAACAAAACCTTCAACGGCATTGTAAGAAGCATCGTTTAAGAAAGAATTAAAAGAAATTTGGGAAGTCGGACTGATGTTGTAATTGCCGCCCAAAAGAAAATCGCCGATGTAATGCAAAGCCGAATTTTTGCGTTTTTTTGTATTCGCCTGATTCTCGGGTTCGCCGTTCAGTGCGCGGAGCGAATCCTCCTTTTTTTTCTTTTCGATTCTGACAATTTTAATGCTGTCGCCTCTTTTGTAGCTGACAATTTCCTTTTCTGAAAGCGGCACGGGACGCATTTCGTTCCAATATTCGTTGCTGCGTTTGTTGGCGTTAGAGTCAATTTGGTAAGTGGTGTAATCCGTTTGCGGTTTAATGCGAATCGTGTCCTGTGTGCCTTTGGGAGCGTTTTTTTGTTTATTTTTAGCAGCTTCTTTCTTGGCTTTTTTCTCCGCAACTAATTTTTTATGCTCCTCTTCGTCCTGTTTTTTCATGTACTTCATGAGGTCTTTTCGACGAATTTCTTTTCCTTCTTCGAGGTTTTTTTCCACATCCGCAAGGTCTTTCGGAATGAGTTCTTTTTTGATTTTGGTCAATTTTTCATCAATCAAATTAACATCTTTTGGCAAATCGGGGTTCAGTTCAATTTTGTAATCGCTTATGGACGCAAAATATTTATATTCGATTTTGATGCCGACAATGCCGCCTTTGATATCGAATTTAAAAACCGTCGGCAGCCAAACGGAGGGCGCAACTTGCGTAAAAGTTTCGTCATAATGAATATCAAAACCGATTTTTCGGGTCGTCAATTCTGCACTGTAAAGACACCAAATATCGTCAATGATATACACGTAGCCCTCATATACGTCCTCGCCGCGCGAAAAGGGCGTAACTTTAATTTTGTTAATTTCTAAATTTCTGTCCCTGAAAGTGCCTTCGAGCGAAAAACGATAATAGGCGAAAGCGCGGGGCGAAAGCGGCGAAACAACGTCATTTACTTCCGGCTCATAAAGACTTGCTTTGATAAAATCTATCGGATTCGCGCCGTTATCCGAGCCGCTGTTTTTACTCGAAATGACCTTTTCTTTGTAAGTTGAGGGCATTTTGAAAGAAAGTTCGGAAATCGTTTCGGTGAGAAAAACTTGGTCAAGTTCAAAATTTTCATCTTCGTCTTTTTCGATTTGTTTTTTGATAATTCCGGGCATTTTCAAAATTTGTCCCGCCCCTTTGATATAGATTTTCGCCGTGTAAGCCTGCACTTGTTTGCGGTGATATTCGCTTTTCGCAATCGCCTTACGCATAATGGAATATGCAGGGTCTTCCTTGTTGCCGCGCACGACAACTTCTTTCAACACTACCGTTTGTTGTTCGAGAACGATGTTAAGGGGCAACATTTTGTCGGCGACCGTGAGTGTTTTTTCGACAGATTTATAGCCTAAATATTGAAAAGCGACGGAATAATTTCCTGACGGCATTTTAAATTCGTAGTAACCGTCTTCATTTGTCGAAGTGCCGTTTGCAATTTCTTTTACAAAAATATTGGCAAAGGGAAGCGGATTACCTTTATCGTCTTTTACATAACCCTTTATGCCTGTTTGCGCAAAGGAAAATGAAGGATTTAAGGCAAAAATAAGCCCTAAAAAAAGAAAAAGTAAGTTTGATGTTAAAATTTTCATGTCTGTTATTTTTCGGCAATTACGAAATTTTTTCCTTCACTGTGTCATTGTGTTTTGTTAAATAAATTAAAATACATGTTTTTATTGCCGGCTAATTGTCAATTCTAAAGGTTTTTTGAACTCAAAAAATTACCTTTGCAATGTTATGTACTCGGGACATTGTCTTAAAGTTTACGCGCATCTATGCGTTTTTGTAATTCTTAGGGCGAATGTTACTCTTGTCATGTTTTAACGCCTTGAAAATAAGCAATTTATAAAAATGGAAAATATTCTTGAAGTAAAAAATGTCAGCAAGTCGTATTACAATCATCAAGCTTTGCGCGATGTAAGTTTGACCGTGCCGGCAGGGAAAATTTACGGTTTGCTCGGTCCGAACGGTGCCGGAAAAACGTCTTTAATTCGCATCATTACGCAAATAACGGCACAAGATGAGGGAGAGGTTTTTTTCAACGGCGAAATTCTCTCGCCGAAACATATCTTGCAAATCGGTTATTTGCCCGAAGAGCGCGGTTTGTATAAAAAAATGAAAGTAAAAGAACAACTGATTTATTTTGCCGAATTGCGCGGCATGAAATACAGTGAAATTGAAAAAAAGTTAAAATATTGGGAAGAAGTATTTTTAATGTCCGGTTATTGGAACAAAAATGTCGAAGATTTATCGAAGGGAATGCAGCAAAAGGTGCAATTTGTCGCCGCCGTCTTGCACGAGCCGACATTGATAATTCTTGACGAACCATTTTCGGGTTTTGACCCCGTGAATGCCGAATTGCTCACACATGAAATTCTCAAACTTCGCGACCGCGGCGCAAGCATTATTTTTTCGACACATCGCATGGAAACCGTCGAATCGCTTTGCGACAACATCGCGCTTATTCATCAATCTAAAAAAATTCTTGAAGGCACCAAAAACGATATTAAGTTACAGTTCAAAAAGAATGAATTTAAACTATTGACAGACAAGGCTTTAGATTTTTCTCAAAGCAATTTTACGGTAAAAGAAAGCGGAGTTGAGCACGAAAGGTTTTATGCGGTGGTTTCCGGAGCGGGTTTGGTCGGCAATTCATTGCTTAATTTTGCCTTGCAGCAAGGGGAGGTCATTTCATTTTCAGAAATTTTGCCTGACATGAACGATATTTTCATTGAGGTAGTGGAAAAAAGCACGATTCTATAGGCTGTAACAATCATTTGAGAAGGCACAAACAAAGGCAAAATTGAGTTTTAAAACGCCTTTAACCTGTTTTTTGTGCATAAAAGCACCATTAAACCGGCAATTTCGCAACCTATAGGTTACGCTGCATTTCCTTTGCCGTTGCTTGTGTTTTAAGCAACAAAAACCGGCTATACTTTTTCTGTTTTCTTATTTCATGCGTAAATTTTCACAATGAATACTTTCGGGCATTATTTTCGTTTGAGCATTTTCGGCGAATCGCACGGATACTGCGCGGGAATTACGATTGACGGCTGTCCGGCGGGTTTGCCGCTTGCGCCTGAAGATTTTTTATCGGATTTGAACAGGAGAAAAGGAGCGGGACAAAAGGCGGTAACGCCCCGAAAAGAAGAGGATTACCCGCGTTTTTTGAGCGGAATTTTTGAGGGAAAAACTACGGGTTTTCCGCTCACGCTCATTTTTGAAAATCAAAATATTAAAAGTGATGATTATGCCGCTTTTCGTGCGATTCCGCGTCCCGGACATGCGGACATGACTGCAAGGCAAAAATTCGGAGGATTTGAGGATTATCGCGGAGGCGGACATTTCAGCGCAAGACTTACTGCCGGCATAGTTGCGGCGGGTGTAGTGGCTAAAAAATTATTAAAAAACATTAAAATTCACGCAAAACTTATCGAAGTCGGCGGCGAAAATGACATCGAAAAAGGGATTCATAAAGCTTTGCAGGCGCGGGATTCCGTCGGCGGCATTATCGAATGTTGCGCCGAAAATATGCCTACGGGATTAGGGGAGCCGTATTTTCATTCGCTTGAATCGCAACTTGCCGCATTGCTTTTTTCGATACCTGCCGTGAAAGGGCTTGAATTCGGGGCGGGTTTTAGAGCCGCAAGAATGTTCGGTTCTGAGCACAACGACGCTATTCTCACGCCCGAAGGTAAAACGAAAAGCAATCATGCCGGCGGAATCAACGGCGGAATCAGCAACGGAAATCCGCTTATTTTCAGAATTGCCCTAAAACCCACTCCTTCCACACCACAAAAGCAAACAAGCATCAATTTGACGACAGGCGAGCAAGCCTCTTTTGTTGTCAAAGGGCGACATGATTTGTGTGTTGCCTTGCGTGCCCCCGTGATTGTTGAGGCGGTTACTGCCGTTGTACTTGCAGATTGTATGATAGCAGAACAGAAAATACCGCGTGTTTGTCTTGATTAGCGGTTTTTGGGGGCAAACTCGGAAAGTAGGGCAATATTTAACACATTCCTGACAAGTTTAATTGTGAAAATAAATCTGACCGCCCTTGTTTGAGTCTCCACAAACTGAAAAAGTCGCTTGTGAGGACACAAGCAACGGCGGAAGTCGCTTGTGAGGACACAAGAAACGGCTCGCTTGTGAGGACACAAGCAACGGCGGCAAATATTTACGTTTTTAAAAATTTGTGGCTATACAAAATAATAAATCATTAAGCCTACTTAAAAATTAACTTCAGATTTTACACTTGTAAAGACTTTTCCCCCGCTAAAAAAATACCCAAACAAAAAAAGCTATTGTCTTCGTTTCTCCAAGCCTCCGTCGATAGTTTTTTTTAAGAATTTCAAAACCATTTTCCGAAAAAAACGTATCTTTGCACAAAAAATAGTTTATGGCAAAAGTAGTAAAAAT
>JBPOJO010000047.1:0-6583 GCA_052033485.1 Bacteroidota bacterium
TATTTGCGTTTTTCGGGCAATCATGCCTTTGATTTGAACCTTGAAGTGTTTATCAAACCCGAAAACGGCGAAGAAAATTTGGTCTGCCGCTCAAATTTTAAATATTTGTATTGGAACATTGTGCAGCAAGTGGCTCATCACACAGTCAACGGCTGCAATTTGCAGGTCGGCGACCTGCTTGCCTCAGGTACTATCAGCGGAAGTACGCCCGACAGTTTCGGCTCAATGCTCGAGCTGACTTGGCGCGGCGCAAAACCCTTGACGCTTTCCGACGGTTCCGAGAGAAAATTTTTGCACGACGGAGACACGGTTATTATCAGAGGTTACGGTCAAACCGGCGATTTTCGCGTCGGATTCGGCGAAGTGAGCGGTAAAATTCTGCCGGCTAAAAATATTTGAAAAAAAAAATGATTTTTTTATCAAAATGTTTGGAAGTTAAAAAAAAGCAGCATACCTTTGCAGCACCTTAATCGTTCAGGGTAAGTACCTGCCCGAATGGCGGAATTGGTAGACGCGCCGGACTCAAAATCCGGTGGAGGCGACTCCGTGTCGGTTCGACTCCGACTTTGGGTACATTAAAAACGCTTTCTAATGAAAGCGTTTTTTTTTTATCAAACCTATAAGGTTTTTGAAACCTTATAGGCTTTTTGCTTTCCAAAAATTGTTACTTCAAATGTCAAACCTATAAGGTTTTTGAAACCTTATAGGTTTTTTGCTTTCCAAAATGGTTACTTCAAAAGAGCGCGTGAAATGACTAATTTTTGAATTTCTGAAGTGCCTTCGCCGATAGTGCAAAGTTTTGAATCGCGATAGAATTTTTCCACAGGGTAATCTTTGGTATAGCCGTACCCGCCGAAAATTTGCAAGGCTTCCGTAGAAACCCTCACGGAAACTTCCGAAGCGTAAAGTTTTGCCATTGCGGACTGTTTTGTCATCGGCAAATGTTTGTTTTTCATATCAGCCGCCTGCAAAGTGAGCAATTTTGCCGCTTCAATTTCGGTTGCCATTTCCGCTAATTTGAAGGCAATTGCTTGAAAATTAGCAATCGGCTGATTAAATTGATGCCTTTCTTTCGCATATTGCAAAGATGCCTCGTAAGCACCCATCGCTATTCCCAAACTCAAAGATGCAATCGAAATTCTGCCGCCGTCGAGAATTTTCATGGCTTGAATAAAACCTTCGCCGACTTCGCCGAGAATATTATCCTTGTGAACGCGGCAATCGGTGAAAATCAGTTCGGTTGTTTCGGACAAACGCATACCGAGTTTGTCTTCTTTGCGCCCGTGCGTGAAGCCCGGCGTGCCTTTTTCAATGACAAAAGCGGTCATTCCGCGCGAATCGCCTACTTTTCCCGTGCGCACAATGACGACCGCAACGCTGCCGGTTTTTCCGTGCGTGATAAAGTTTTTTGAGCCGTTAATGACCCAATAATCACCGTCCTGAACGGCAACAGTGCGCATATTGCCGGAATCAGAGCCTGTGTTTGCTTCTGTTAAACCCCACGCGCCAATCCATTCGGCAGTTGCCAACTTAGGCAACCAACGTTTTTTTTGTGATTCATTGGCAAAATACATGATGTGTCCGGTGCAAAGGGAGTTGTGCGCCGCCATGGAAAGGGCGATAGAGGGGTCAAATTTAGCCAATTCGGAAATTGCCGTTACATATTCAAAATAACCAAAACCCGAGCCGCCGTATTCTTCGGGCACCAAAACACCCATCAAACCTAAATTGCCGAGTTCTTTAAAAATTTCGAGGGGAAAATATTGCTCATCGTCCCATTTGCGTCTGATTTCGGGCGTGATGTATTTATTTCCGAAGTCTTTGACCATTTGTCTGACCATTTGCATGGTCTCGGTTTCCGCAAAGCTCAAACCGCCGATAGATTGCGTTACAGCCATAATTAAATTGTGTGTTGATGTTTTTTGAATGTTGTTTTGTCAAAAAGGCTCAAAATAACGTTCAAATAGACTTTTTTACAAATTAACTAATTTTTTCGGCAAAGAGCAAATTTTTTATCAAAGAATTTTCGGCATTTGCATTTTCGTTGCGCACGTAGGAAGCGGCTATCAAAAAATCTGTGCCGCCGAATGAAAATTTGAGCTTTTTAGCTAATTCTTCAGCCGCAAGGGGGTAATTTTTGGCTATAAAATTCGCTTTGCGTGCGGGAATTTTTTGTTCCAATATTTTTTTATCGGCAGGTAAAATTTCTTTTAATCGAAATATTTTGCCTGAAAAATTGTCGGGAATGTCAAAACTTGTGTACAGATGCGTGTGTTTTGCCAACTTTTTCAGTCCGAATTTTTTAGCAAAAGTTTTGAAAAAACCGCCCTTTAAAACAGCAACATTCGGCTCAAAAATATAACTAAGCGGCGGCGAATAGTCAGAAAAATTCTCCTCTTCCTCCTCGTAAGTTGCCGTAAAAACATCTTTTTGTTCGTTTTTGATGTTGATGCAGACAATTTTAGGCTCGCCCGAAAAGTTATTTATACACTCAAAAAGCAATTCTTTGCACTCATTATCAATCGCCAAAATGTGCACCGAGCGAACGCCGGAAAGTTGTTTGAGGGCTATTTTTATGTCGAGCATGGGGGAGGCTTTGAGCAATAAAACGGCGGATTTTTGAAAACAAAGCGGCAAAATTCGGAGAATGTCCGGCTCACAATCTTCCAAAAAACTAAGTTTTTTGCCCTCAACATTGCGTCTTGCAGGGTCAATAAAAACGGCATCTAAACTTGCATCAGCAAAATTATTCAGGGCTTGAACGGCATCTATGGCAGCGATTTCAATGTTAAAAACACCCATTTTTTAAAATTATGCTTTGCAAATGCAGCTTTTTTTTCGTCTTTTTCGACAAAAAAAACCTTTTTAAAAACAGTCGAAAAGGCTCTTGAGTCTTCTCCGAGTCCCCCCGTGAGGTCAGCCAAGTTTTTTCCTGCCAAAATTTCAGTTTTGTAATGCGAAGCGATTTCTGAGCTTGCCTGTTCGACGGCGAGCGCGGAGGGAAACAGAATTTTGTCGGTTTGACACCAAGTCGGCAATTTATTGCGCGCTTTTTGACGGCATCGGATTTGTTCGGCTAAAATTTGACTGTCGGGGTTTTTGGAAGAGAGAACGATTTCGGCGGGGTTTTTATCGGCATTTTGCCGCATGAAAAGTTGATTTTCGGGACAAAGTAATTTTTCAAAAAGTTGCTCTGACATGGTTTTTATAGGGCTTGTTCATAAAAGATTAGCTCGATATTTTTAAAGTATTGCAAGCATTTTGCTTGCCTCATAAAAAAAAGTTTGTGAGCAAGATGCTCACAATACACTGCTCAAAAACAGGTTTAAATTTTTATGAACATGCCTTGATGGTTTTTAGGCTAATTAAAAATTTGCCGGTATTTTGCTTGCGGTACGCAAAACCGCAAGCAAAATGTTTTTCTTTCTCTATTACACTTTTCTGACAGTGAATTGAGCGGGCGAAAAATCCGGTGTTCGGTCTAATTTTACGGCTGTACCGTAAGCCAAAATTTCAGCCGCGCCTTGCATCACGGCAGAAGTCGCAAAACGCACGTTAACGACCGCATCTGCGCCCATTCGCATGGCATCTTCGACCATTCTTTGCGTCGCGTAATCCCTTGATTCTGCGAGGAGTTGCGTGTATTCCGTAATTTCACCGCCGACAATGTTTTTTAAACCTGCCATGAAGTCGCGTCCGATGTTGCGCGCACGTACAGTACTGCCGCGTGCGATACCGAGAACCCCTAAAATTTCGTAGCCCGGAACGGTTTCCGTGTTTGTAATTAACATTTTTATTCGGGTTTAAAATTTTTAATCCATTTTTTTGCATCGGCAAGATTGTCAAACATATTGACCGTAAATTTCTCTCCGTCGACGTTGTTGACGATGTTTTTTACGGCTACTTTGTTAAAAATATCTTTTGACATGACGACAGCCGAGGCGCGATAACCTTTTTGAAATGCCTTTGTAAACCATTCATCGTTGAGCCATTTTTGGTCTTCGGGCGCAACGGCTCTTCCCTCCGTATTGTCAACCACCATTTTTTGCAATTTTTTTTCCTCCAACAATTTGAGTGAAAAATCACAGGCTTCTCTGAATTTGCTGCTTGCGGCAAAACCGCACCATTCCAAAAAAACGGCTTCCTCCTCTTCGAGAAAATAAATTTTGCAGTGCGGCGTATCATAATGTAAGTTCATATTCGGCAAAAAAATTAGTTTTTACAATGAAAAGAGGCATCTGCATAGCCTTTTTTGGCACGATAATCAATTTTTTCGGCGGTAAAATTGTCCGTTCCTTCAACACCTTCCGCCTGATATTTGAGGAAAATTCTTTTGTCAATTTTTCGATGCTCCGACCAACGTTTAAATGTCGGATTGTCGCGAATTGGACTGTTTTTGGGCAGTTCTTCATTGATTTTGGCGAGCAAATCTATTTGTGCGTCCATCATTTCAAACATTTTTATGTCCAAGCCCATTTTGCTCTCAAAAATAATTTCTTTGATTCGATTGCTGATTTCATACATATTGCTCGGCAGCGGAGAAGCTTTGCGAAATAAGCTGATGACAATCAACTCGCGTTGCACTTTTTCCTCATCTTTTGCCGCAATTTCGAGGTGATTTATTGCCGGCGCAAGAGGCATATTTGCGTACAACCCCCCGTCCCAAAAATGGTCTTGCCCGATTTTTACCATCGGAAAATTCGGCGGAATGCTCATGCTTGAAATAATATGCTCAACATTAATCCCTTTTTCGTCGTGATTCGAAAATTTTTGCAATTCTCCCGTTTCAACATTGACCGATTCAAGCACTAATTTGGCTTCGAGACTGTTTAAACGGTCAAAATCTATCAATTCACATAGGAGACGGCGAAAGGGCGTAATGTCATAAAGACTTTCGGCAAACATCGGATTAATGACCGCATTCGCATTGAGGGTGTACATCGCGGGGTTTGAAAATTTTGCCGCTTTTGCTTGCAAATCATTCGAAATAAAGGGAAAAGTTGGCATTTTTAAGGTTTCCCAAACTTTTTCGAGCGACTTAATCGCGCCCATTTTGCCGCCTAATAAAACGGCGGCATTCACCGCTCCGATAGAGACTCCTGTTACGACTGTGGGCGAAAAATCTTTGTCGTTTTCATAAAAAGCCTTCAATGCGCCGTACTGATAGGCTCCGAGCGCACCGCCGCCTTGCAACACGATGCCGATTTTTCTTTTAGTTTTTTTCATAGCTTTCGCATATTATTTGATGCAATTTACAAAAAAACAAAGACTAAAAAAAAAAATCAAAAAAAATTCTGTCCGATAAATTAAAATCTTTTCGGCAGGTGTCTGCTGTTTATGCTTTGATTTAAAAATTGTAACTGTTTAACCGGGGTGCAGCGCGAGCTTCTGCTTGCGGATATAAGGTCGCAAGCTAAAGCTCGCGCTACATTCTTGGGCAAACCGGCTAAATACTTACTAAAAATTCATTTTGCTTTCAATCAAATAATCGTTTCTGTTTTCAGAATGAATAACAATCATTTCGCCGATAAAACCGGTGAGAAAAAGCTGCAAACCTGCCAAAACAGCCGCCAAGGAGAGAAAAAATAAGGGCTGCGCAACAACTTCGCGTTTGTGCCACCCCATAAATTTTTCAAAAATTAACCAAAATGTTATGCCGAAGCCGATGAAAAATGACATTAAGCCGAGCGTGCCAAAAAAGTGCATTGGTTTTTTTTTGAAACGTGTGATGAAACTAACACTCAGCAAATCCAAAAAACCGTTCGTAAAGCGTTCGAGTCCGAACTTTGTTTTGCCGTATTTGCGCGCACGATGTTCGACCGTTTTTTCGGCAATTTTTGAAAAACCGTTTTGTTTTGCCAAAACAGGAATATAGCGGTGCATTTCTCCGTATAATTCCAAACTTTTCACGACATTGTGATGATAGGCTTTTAAACCGCAGTTAAAGTCGTTCAATTTGATACCCGAAAAAAACCGCGTTACGGCATTAAATAGTTTGGTCGGCAAAGTTTTGCTCAAAGGGTCGTGCCTTTTCTTTTTCCAGCCCGACACCAAATCCAATTTTTTTTCGGCAATCATTGCATAAAGTTCCGGAATTTCGTCCGGACTGTCTTGCAAATCGGCATCCATCGTGATGACGACCTGACCGCTCACGTGCTTAAAGCCCGTGTGTAAGGCGGCAGATTTTCCGTAATTTCTGTTAAAATGTATTGCTTTTGCCTGCGGATTTTTTTGACAAATCTCAAAAAGCGTTTCCTGCGAACGGTCAGTGCTCCCGTCATTGACAAAAATAATTTCGTAAGTAAACGAATTTTTTTCCATCACACGAACAATCCAATCATGTAATTCGGGAAGCGACTCTTCTTCATTAAAAAGCGGTATAACTACGGAAATTTGAACAGAATACATTTTTAATTAAGAATTAAGAATTAAGAAGTCTTGTACCGCGAGCTTTAGCTTGCGACCTAAATTCGCTTGTTCCATGGCTTGTTCCGGCAATCCGCAAGCTAAAGCTCGCGGTACACTCGGCTAATCAGTTACCTTAATTTTTTGATTCTTCATTATCAAAGTCGTCGCCGAGCAG
>JBPOJO010000589.1:0-2345 GCA_052033485.1 Bacteroidota bacterium
GTTTTGGTCAACGGCAACAAATGTTAAAAATGCTTTATTCGTTGTTTTTTTTGTGCCCGAGGGAATCGCAAACGTATGTAGCCTTTTGCGATGGCAACCAAGGCGAGTCCCATGCCGGTATTGCCGGAAGTGCCTTCGATAATAGTGCCGCCGGGTTTCAATCTGCCTTCTTTTTCGGCATCTTCAATCATTTTCAATGCGATTCTGTCTTTGACGGAATTGCCGGGATTGAGGTATTCGACTTTGACAAGAATCGTACCTTTTATCCCTGCCGAAACCTTATTGAGGCGCACCAAGGGGGTATTTCCGATGGTTTCAATTAAACTGTTGTAAATTTTCATAAAAAATTTTTTCAATAGATTTTTGCAAAGATGTTATTTATTTTTGAAAAAATGAGCAAAAAAGCAGGGGAAATTCAAAAAAAAGGGAACAGTTTAACGACAGCTTCCGACGGCATCTTATCGGCACAAAAACCAAAAAAAATGCCGGCAAGGAGCCGGCAGTACATTTAAAAAAATACAGCCTTAACGGTATAGCCTTTTTTTCTCAAAAGTTGAATCACACCGTTTTCGCCGGCAAGATGAGCCGCACCGACGGCGTAAAAAACAGATTGTTGTGTCGACATTTTTTCTATCGTCGGTATCCAATTTTGATTTCTTTTCAACAAAAAAGCCTCCGTTTGCTCCTTGTCAAGCCCCGAATCGGTGCTGTTAATGAGTTCGGTAATTTTGTCAAGTTCTTGCTTTTTGTATTTTTCAATTAATTCAATAAATTGTTTTTTTGACTTTTCCGTATTTTGAATCCCTTCGAGCAACATTTTCGCTTGGTCTTTCAAGCTCATGGATTTTACTGCGGCGAGTTGGTCTTCAATCGTTTCTATGCCCTCAACATTTTTTTTCACTTTTTGAGCATTTTGTAAAAACAACATATCATAGCCGGAGGGCGTGCAACCGAGCATTTTTTGGTAAAGGGTGCTGAAAGCAAAAAAAGGCTGCATCATTTTTGCCGTTTCAATCGGCATATTGAGGCTGTCTTTGAAATATTGAGCAACAAATTTATAATCTTTTTCTCCGAAAAGACTTTCCCAAGAAGTGCCGGGAGGCATCAAAGCAAGCGGCATCATTTTGAAAGGCAAAGCGGGGTCGTCCATATCAATTTCGAGACACAAAACTTCGGCAGAATCGAAGCGCGCCTGCACACTCGGTTTGATTTCCAAATCCTTTTCACACAAAAGGTGAATCTTTCCGAAAATATAAGAGCTTTTTTTCAAATTTTTGCCGGAAATTTCCCAAAAAAGTGAGTTTTCGATTTTTTGCGCCGAAAGATTCGCGCCGAAACAAAACAACAAAAATGTCGTGCAGATTTTTACAAAATTCATACTAAATGGTTTAAAATCAAGGAAATAAAAAAACAAGTCATTCTGTGAAACAAACTTTCTTCCGTTCAAATACATCGCTGACAGTCTGAAGTCCGTTGTACAAAAAAGCAAATTTAGAACCATCAGAGAAACATTTTGTCGTCTTTCAAAGTGAGAAATCCTTCAATAAAAACTAATTTTCCGCTTTTATCAAACGAGCCTTTCCCGTATTCTGAAATCGGCATTTCCTTGCCGTTTTTGTTCAAAATAATGTATTCCAACTTATATGTTTGCCCGTCTTTCAGAGATTTTCTGATTTTTTCACGCTTTTCGCGCTCTTTTATATCCGAACTCAAATCGTCAAGAGAAATTTTGCCCTCCAAAAATTCGTCCGCTTCATGCTCCGTGAGGTCTTTTATGCCTGTTGATAATACGACGGGCGTAAAATTTTTATCATTTTTAAACTTAAAAATACAAGAGGGGTGCTGCAAAAGCAATTTTTCAATGATGGTGTCAGTAATAATGCTTTTTTGAGTGCGTTTAAGTTCCTCATTAACAATTTTGTATTCGTTGAGCAACTCTGTAATTTTTTGTTTTTGTTCGACCTCGGCGGTAACGTCCGAGTAAAAACTTATGACTTTTTTGAAATTTCCTGCACTGTCCGTGAGGGGAATGTAATAAACCAAAAGCCATTTCAGCTCACCGGTTTGTGTTCTGCGCGAAACGGTTCTTTCAAAATATTGCCCCTTATAAATTTCTGTCCATAATTCTTCATATTCGCCTTTGCGAATTTGCTCCTCCGGAACATAAATTTTGTGCTCTTTTCCGAGCAGATAATTTCGCTCGTAACCAAGAAATTCGCACATTTTTGCATTGATATCAACAATAATTTTATTTTCATCAAACACAATCATTGCCAAAGAATGGTTAATAGCATCAATAAAATGGGTCAATTCTTGGCTCTTAGCATCGAGTTCGGATTGGATTT
>JBPOJO010000172.1:0-8551 GCA_052033485.1 Bacteroidota bacterium
AGCCCGCAACTCCCGAACCGGTCAAAGCCGAGGTGCGATTATTCCAAGCTAATACGGCTCCGCCGCTTCCTCCTGTTTTATAGCCATAAACAGCACTGCCGCCGTTAGGGGCTCTGCCATAAATGCCATAGCCTGTTCCGGTATTTTCACCGAAAACAGAAACATCATCATTGATACTCCGCGAGCCGAAAACAATTTGATTAGCACCGGCAATATCGAG
Organism: Bacteroidota bacterium; assembly: GCA_052033485.1. GTDB lineage: Bacteria > Bacteroidota > Bacteroidia > Cytophagales > Bernardetiaceae > JBPOJO01. Next base: position 221 of record JBPOJO010000172.1, read on the forward strand.
AGAACCGTTATTAGCAAATATATTACCTCCTGCAAAAAATTGCAACCTTTCCGCGCCTGCGGTCGAAACGGCAAAATTATCCGCTCCGATGCGGTAAAAACCCAAGTTTGTATCCGTTGTCCATGATAAAATCGGGGCAGCAGCCGTGCCGTTGCCGGTCAGCCTAAATTCGCCGGTATTCATAAAAGTTGCGCGAATACTGTTAAAAGTGCGAAAATCCAAACTGATGTCGTCAGTAGTGCCCAAAAAGTTAGTTCCCGCTGTCGTACCGACGTTGCCGTTGACAGACCAAGCATCTGCGCCGAGTCCGCTTACCAATTCAAAATTGCCGGTTGTGCCGTCGTAGACCGCTTCGACCATTTGCCCTGTTTGAATATCACCGGCGCGCAAAGCAACGTTATTGGGTTTGACTAAAGCCCTGACTCCAAGCAAGTTGACATTAACGTTCGTCGCGCCCGTACTTGCTGCACTTGCGCGAAACGTGATGCGCATACCGCCCGTGTACGAGGTGGGTGCGGGTGCGAGTGTCAGTGCGTAGGTGCCGCCGGCAAAAGTTCCCGCCGAATAATTAACATAATTTTGCTGAACGGTGTTAATGTTAATTGCATCGGTACCGACAGGCGTAACGGTTGACGCATTGCTTACGTTCGTAATTCGGCGGTCGTTGGCAGCCGCGCCGGTCATTTGAATTTGTTTGTCAACTTGCATTTGTGCAAATGCAGATGAGGCAGACAATAAGAGCGAAAATATAAGTAATGACTTTTTCATGCGAAATGTTTTAAAAAGTGAAAGAAGTAAAATCAGCAAACAGCTAAAATTTTGTATTGCGTTTTTTTACCGGTCTGTTTTTTTATACGCACAGGAAATGAAAAAGGTTGAAAAATAAATTCCAAAAATAAAATTTTTTTTCAACTTTTTTTTAGCCAATTCGCTGCAAAACTAAAAACTTTCTGTTTTCGGAATGTCCGCCTGCGGAAGTGCCTGTGGTTTTTCTTGCGCCTTTTTTTCCGAGACTTCTTTCAACTTTTTTAAGCCGATTTCAAAATCGTTTCCGACAAAATATTCCATAAAAACGCCCACAAATTTTGAAAAAGGGCTTTCTCCCATGTCAGTGCGCATAGACCAAGTAACTTTTACGCTTGCGTCAGAAATTTTTTCAAAAATAAATTCACCTGCCGCTGTGCCGTTTTCCGAAAAATCCATTGCTGTGAGGATTTTTTCGTTTGCAAAACTTTCTTTGATGTTCAATTTTCCGTTTCCGTGTTTTTAGCTTTGCCAAGAATAAGATGCACCTTCACCAAAGAACTTCTTTTGATATGAAATTTGCATAGCCGCATCTGTCAGGTGCCACGGCGACCATAATTCCCACTTTTTGAGATTATTGACGAGATTAAATGCAATTTGAGGGGAGGAGTTAATGTCGACGGAGCGAGTAACAAAGACCTCTTGCGGCATAAAAAAACCGATGAGCGCAATCAAAATCGGCAGCGCGGCAGTGAAAATGACAGCCGTAAAAATAAACTTTTTCATGTTTTTGCGGCAAAATTAGCAAAAATCGCCGAAAGTGTGTAAAAGCCAATTGAGTACTTAAAAAACGGCAGTGAGAAAAAAACGTTGTCAAAATTGGTGCAAAAGGGCTTTGCAAACAAGGGCGGTAATGCGTCGTATACAAGAGGCTACGGATTTTAATTTTTCGCTCTTTTTTTGCCAAAAATGACTTATCGGAGTAAAAAAAATTTCATTAATTAAAAAAAATTCAAAACAAAAAAATGTTTTTAGAAAAAAATGCACAAGATTTGTAATCGGATTATTGAATAATGACTCAAATAAATTTTTTTTTGACTGCCAAAAAAATTTCAATGAATGTTATATTCAGGGTGCGAAAAAATCCTTAAAATTTTTATTAACGGATATTTCACACTAAATTTGCAAAAAAAAGAGAGTAATTCCCAAAAAAAGCTTGCAATGATAAAAAAAATACTTTCACTTTCACTGATTTTATCGGCTGTTTCGGCAAATATTTTTGCGCAATTCATCAATGTCAGACCATTTTATGAATTGCCGCAGCGCGACAGTGTGCTTTCGATAGCGGCAAACGCGGACGGAAAAAAGATTTGGGTCGTTACAAATAAAAATGTTTTTCTTTTGCAGGAGGGCAAACATAAAGAACTCTCTGCAATCTTGCCCGATTTAAAATACAATACAATTTCGCGCGTTTTTGTCGATTCGCGCGGGAATACATGGTTCGGAACGCTTTCCGAAGGCATTTTTGCCTTAACTGCCGACGGTAAAAAATTAACCTACGCGCTCGACAGTTATCAGGACAAAAGTTTCCCTGTTTCGGGCTTTTTTGAAGACCCGCGAGGCAACAAATGGGTCGGAACTTACGGCGGAGGCACTTGGCAAATTGATAAAGATAATTTTGAATTTTTTTACAATACTCAAAGTTGCGGAATTAACGGCAATATCATCTCCGGAATCACGGCAGACACCGCGAAAATGACAATTTTTGCTACCGAAAAGGGGCTTGCTTTGAGCAAAAACGGCTATAAATGGGAAGCTTCGGGCGGGAAAGATTTTATTGCGGGCGTGGCAGCCGACGGAGAAGGTAACATTTGGACTGCCGTCAAAAAAGGCAAATCCTTCGGCGTAAATCGAAACAACAAAGTCGTGAAATTGGACATCGGCATTACCCCTGCCCAAATTTATTCAACTGTTTTTTTTCGCGACAATTTTTGGCTCATCGGCGGCTTGCTCGGAAAAATCGGTAAGGACGGCACAAGTGTTAATTTATCCGCAAAGGAAAAAAACTTGGAAACTGCCTTTTGTACCGCAGCCGCAAATGTCAAAAACGAGTTTTTGCTGCTCGGAACTGCCGACGGGCGTTTGATTTCGCTCACTTGGGACGCAGAAAAAGACAAAGAACCCGAAAAAATCGAAGAAAAGGTGGAAGAAAAAGTCGAAGTGAAGATTGAGGAAAAGATTGAGGAAAAAATCGAAGAAAAGGTGGATACGGTAGCCAAAGTAACCGAAATTAAACCCGAAAAAACCGTCGTTTCTTTTAACGGTATTGAGGTCAAAAAAGGCGCGATGATTAAATTAGATAAAATTTTATTCGTTCCGCAAGGTTTTGCGCTCTCCGATACGGTCGAAGTGTTTAAACTGCTAATGTTTTTGAAAGAAAACCCAAAAGTTGTCATTGAACTTGCCGGTCATACGGACAAAGACCCGCCGAAAACGCACCCGCAATACCGTCAAATCATGGTCAAACAACTCGACCTTTCCAAAAAAAGGGTTCAAACCGTCGCAAAATATTTGACCGAACGCGGCATTGAACGCGCCCGAATCATTACAACTTGGTACGGCGGCTCAAAACCGATTACTTATAATGAAGCTCAATCGCACATTAACAGGCGTGTTGAGATGAAAATTGTCGAAATCGAATAATTTTCTGCTCCGTTTGCAAGTGCTTTTTTTGATTTTTTTGACAAAATAAATCTTGCTATGTCATTAAGAATTACGGACGTTTGCATTAATTGCGGGGCTTGTTTGCCCGAATGTCCTAACAACGCCATTTACGAAGGCGGCTCCGATTGGGACTTTGCCGACGGGACAAAATTGAAAGAAATCGAAACGGAAGACGGAACAGTTTTGAATGCAAAAACGAAAATGCCGTCTTTGGAAACCGACTATTTTTACGTTGTTCCCGAAAAATGTACCGAATGTCAGGGATTTCACGACGAACCGCAATGCGCCGCGGTCTGCCCTGTGGACTGTTGCATTCCCGACGAAGAAAATTCCGAAACGACGGAGGATTTGCTCATCAAAAAAGCTTGGCTGCACGCCGATTGAGGCGACGGCGTTTTTGTTTTTTTATGCTGTTTTTTTTGAAAAGCAGCAAACGGATTTTTTGTTTAAAAAAAAATTTTTGGATTTTTTTTGGAATTGAAAAAAAAATCTTAACTTTACGCGCTCAAAAGCGTGTAAGCCCTTTTTGGCTTACATTTTTGGGTATTATCCTAAATGAGGAGGTATTTATTACAAAGCCTGTGAATAACAATAGTAACAACAACTTTCGCGGAAACAGCAATAACAACAACCGCACTACCGGCAGCGGCGGCAGTAATTTTGGCGGAAACAGGAGCGGTGGTTATCAGCGTAATAACAGAAATTACGGCGCGAAAGCCGAAGAACCCTATCGCATTAACGAGCGTATTCGCGCGAATGAGGTAAGGCTTGTCGGTGATAATATCGAGACGAAAGTTTACAGTTTAGATGCCGCATTGAAAATTGCACACGAACAAGGCTTAGACTTGGTCGAAATTGCTCCGAATGCAGTTCCCCCTGTTTGTCGGGTTGTTGATTATTCTAAGTTTAAGTATGACCAAAAGAAGAAGCAGAAAGAGTTAAAAGCGAAATCGGCTAAGGTTGTTGTCAAAGAAATTCGTTTCGGTCCGAATACGGACGAGCACGATTTTCAGTTTAAACTCAGGCATGCCATTACTTTCCTCAAAGAAGGGCACAAGGTTAAAGCATTTGTTAATTTCGTCGGTCGTACCATTTTGTTTAAGGAGAGAGGCATTGAAATTCTTGAAAGGTTCATCAAAGAACTTGATGAGCACGGAAAGTTAGAATCGGAAGCCAAAATGGAAGGCAAAAAGATGATAATTATGCTCGCGCCGAAAAAAGCGTCTAAAGAAAAAGACGAAAAAGAAGAGTAGCGTATTCATGTTTTTCATAAATTTTTTTTGTCATGCCTAAAGTTAAACCTAACTCAGGAGCATCGAAACGTTTTAAATTGACCGGAACGGGCAAAATTAAACGTAAACACGCTTTCAAAAGACATATCCTTACAAAAAAGGAGACGAAGCGTAAACGTATGCTAACACACGCGACATTAGTGCATCCTTCCGATGTTAACGAAGTTCGCGCACTTCTTTGCATTTAATTTTTTTCACCTGAGTAAGGTTTTTAAGTATCGCGTTTTGCGTTCGCCGAATCTCAAAAATGTTTAACTATGCCAAGGTCAGTTAACCATGTAGCGTCAAGAGCACGCCGCAAAAGAGTACTCGAATTTTCCAAAGGATTTTTCGGTGCTCGTAAAAATGTTTGGACAGTCGCTAAGAACGCTGTCGAAAAAGCCCTCGCGTATGCGTATGTGGGTAGAAAACTCAAAAAGAGAGATTATCGTGCTTTGTGGATTCAGCGTATCAATGCTGCGGCACGTCAACACGGCTTGTCTTATTCCGCTTTTATGGGAAAAATTCACAAATCGGGCATAGAGCTTAACCGCAAGGTGCTTGCCGATATGGCGATGAATCACCCTGAAGCTTTTAAAGCAATCGTTGATAAAATCAAGTAAATTTTTCTAAAATCCGCTCACAAGGCGGATTTTTTTTGTTTTCCCTGCCTGTTTTCAAATAATTTTCCGCATAATTCGTTTTCTTTCCTGATGCTTGTTGATTTGTCGTAAAAAAAGAGATTTCCAAGCATTTTTTTTTCAAATTATCATTTTTTTGCATGTGTATTTGTATCTTTGCAAACGAATACGCCAAACCCATAAAATTATGAAACTGAAACTCATTGCCTTTGCCGCCGTTCTTGCAACTGTCATTTTAGGCTCTTGCGCTCACAAAACTTGCCCTACTTACTCTAAGGAGTGCGCTAAAAATGTCAAAACGGTTCGTATTTGACTCTTAAAACAATTTAAGTGCATCAACATTCGCTCGGAATCTGCGCATTTTGGTGGCTTAAATTGTTTTTTTGTATTTACTTTTAATATTCAGCCATGTTCGAAAAAATTTTGGTCATTGATGACAATGAAGATATTTTGTTTGCATTAAAAATGTTTTTGAGAAAACATTCCAAAAACGTTTTTATCGAAAAAAATCCGCAGCGCATACCTTTTTTGGTCAGCAATGACACTTACGACGCGATTTTGCTTGATATGAATTTCACGCAAGATACCACAAGCGGAAAGGAAGGCTTTGTTTGGCTGCAAAAAATTCTTGAAATCAATCCCGCCGCTGTTGTCGTGATGATAACCGCGTACGGCGATGTCGAAATGGCGGTAAAAGCCCTCAGACTCGGCGCAACGGACTTTGTCCTCAAACCTTGGAACAACGAAAAGTTGGTCGAAACCATCAGTAACGCAGTAGCGCAAAAAAAGGCATTATCGGAAAGTCCGAAAAACGCCGGCAAAAATGATGCTCCTGCGGAGAAAAAAAGTGATAAAAATTCTTCTCAAAATCCTTTCGAATACATCATCGGAAAAAGTGATGCGATTCAATCCGTTTTTACCGTCATCAAAAAAGTCGCCGTTACGGACGCTAATGTTTTGATTTTGGGCGAAAACGGCACCGGTAAGGAGCTTTTTGCCAAAGCCATTCACGACCTCAGTATGCGAAAAGAGAAAGCATTTGTCAGTGTTGATATGGGTTCCATCACCGAAACACTCTTTGAAAGCGAACTTTTCGGACACAAAAAGGGGGCTTTCACGGACGCAAAAGAAGACCGCGCAGGGCGATTTGAGGCGGCGGACAAGGGGACGATTTTTCTTGATGAAATCGGCAATTTATCGTCTTCTTTGCAATCAAAATTACTCACCGTTTTGCAAAAAAGAGAGGTTACGCGCGTAGGGGCAAATAAAGCCGTTTCGATAGATATTCGCCTCATTTCCGCAACAAATATGCCCCTCTACGACATGGTTCATGCCAATGAATTTCGACAAGATTTGCTTTATCGCCTGAATACCGTCGAAATCCGTCTTCCCGCTCTGCGCGAGCGTGTTGAAGACATTCCTTTGCTTGCGGAGCATTTTATTAAACATTATTGTCAAAAATACAAAATTGCTTTCAAACCGCTTGAAAAAGCAACTTTGAATAAACTGCAAATTTACCCTTGGCACGGCAATATTCGCGAATTACAACACGCTATCGAACGCGCCATCATTATGAGCGAATCTGACGTGCTTGAGCCGGGCGATTTTATGTTTTTGCTCAATAAAGCTGAGGTTACGGAGTTGGAAATTGATGATTTTAACCTTGAAAATGTCGAAAAAATTGTCATCAAAAAAGCCATCGCAAAACACGGCGGGAACATTTCTAAAGCCGCCAAAGCACTCGGTTTAACACGCGCTTCGCTTTACAGGCGTATGGAAAAATTTGGTTTATAGGAAGTTGCGCGTTTGGAAGGATTTTAAACAAAAAGCCTTGTGTTGTGTTTGGGCAATTATTCGAAATAAAATTGGGTATTCAATGAAAAATTTAAGTGCGGCGTATGCTGCCATAGAAAAAGCAATTGTTGATTTGCAAGGCAAAAATACGCCGCAGGAACTGTATGAACCCTATCATTATATTATGCAGTTAGGCGGCAAACGTATGCGCCCTTTGCTGACCTTGTGGGGAACGTATCTTTTTTCGGACGATTGGCAAAAATCCCTCGCGCCTGCCGTTGCAACGGAGGTTTTTCACAATTTTTCGCTTGTTCATGATGACATTATGGACAATGCCCCTTTGCGACGCGGTCATGCTACCGTGCATGAAAAATGGGATATTAACAGGGCAATTTTATCGGGCGATTTGATGTTGATAGAGAGTTTTCGCTTGCTTGCCTTGTTTCCGTTTTCAAATTTAACGCTCATTTTAGCTGCATTTTCGCGCTGCGCAGCAGATGTTTGTCGCGGTCAGCAATTTGATATGAATTTTCCTACACTTTCAGACATCAGCCGAGAGGACTATCTCGAAATGATACGCCTCAAAACAGCCGTTTTGCCCGCTTTTTGTCTTTATCTCGGTGCCGTATGTGCGGGCGCGGGCGAAGAAGATGCTCAAAATCTGTATCAAATCGGTGAAAAAATCGGTACGGCATTTCAAATCAAAGACGATTATTTGGATACTTTCGGAGATGAAAAAACTTTCGGAAAACAAACCGGCGGCGATATTTTGGAGAATAAAAAAACAATTTTATACCTTTCTGCCCTCAATCACTTGCCCGAAACTGAAAAAAGTGAATTTTTTAAGGCTTACGCACTCAGGGGAACTGAAAAAATTGAAGCGGTAAAAAATATTTTTAGAGCTACACAGGCGGATAAGGCTGTTTTGGCACTTTCAGAGCAATATTTTTCGGACGCATTTGAAATTTTGGCATTGATGAATATTGAAAGTGAAAAAAAGACACTCTTTAAAGATTTTCTATTACGATTGCGTGACCGCGAAATTTAGAAATTAAAAAATTTAGTAACTTTTTAGCCGGAGTGTACCGCGAGATTTAGCTTGCGGATATAAGGAGGAAGGTATTCTGCAAAAAGCGAATGTAAGGTCGCCGGCTAAA
>JBPOJO010000071.1:0-4868 GCA_052033485.1 Bacteroidota bacterium
ATCGAAATAAAACTTTTCGGACACACTCGACTTCGTTCAATTAGCGGAACAAGTCGCTTGTGAGGACACAAGCAACGGCGGAAATCCGCAAGCTGAAGCTCCCCTCGCCGTTGTTTGTGTCCTCACAAACGACTTCGTTCAATTAGCAAAGCAAGTCGCTTGTGAAGACACAAGCAACGGCGGAAATCCGCAAGCTGAAGCTCGCGGTACATTTCGTTAAAAGAGGCTGTCCGAAATGACAGCCTCTTTTTTTCATTAACGACTTTTTTACATTAACGACGGATGACAGCAGCAAGCTCAGATTCAAATGCTTTTATCATTTTTTCTTGCAAAAAATCAAGCGTTTTATCGTCGAGCGTTTTGTCGTGGTCTTGCAAACGAAAATACACCGCAACGGATTTTTTTCCTTCGCCGATTTGTTCGCCCTCAAAAACACTGAAAACATTGATATCAAGAAGCAATTTGCCGCTCGCTTTTGACGCAACCGCCTCAATTTGCGAATAAGTAACATTTTTGTCTAAAATCAATGCCAAATCTCGGCGAACTGCAGGGAATTTTGACAACTCTTTATATTTGATTTTAGGAACAATGCGCAACAATATGAAGTCCCAATCCATTTCTGCATAAAATACATCTTGCGAAACATCAGCCGTTTTAGCCGTTTTTTTCCGCACATGCGCTGTTTTTGCCACTTCGGTTTGTTCATTTTTACCCGTTTTAAGGCTATAGCGAACGCCGTAATCAAAAATATCGTCAGAAAAACTCTCTTTTATCAGATTTTCAGCTCCGAAACGCCTTAAAATCTCCTCCGTCATTCCGATTAAATCATAAATCGCTTCTTTCTGTTGTGCCTCTGCCCATGATTCTCCTGTCCGAAAACCGGTCAAAAAAAGTGCAAGAGCGTGTTTTTCAACATATTTTCCTTCGATTTTATGATATGTCGTGCCGAATTCAAAAAACTTCAAGTCCGATTGTTGACGGTTAATATTGTGTCGCAAAACTTCCAATCCCGAAAAAAGCAAATTTTGCCGCATTACGTCTAAATCCTCGCTCAAATTGTTGAGAATTTTAACCATCGTGTCCTCCGTTCCCGCAATTTTCGCATAAGCTGAGCTTGTAAGCGAATTGGTCATCATTTCATTGAAACCGCGTCCGGCAAGAAACTGTGAAATTTCACGTTGCCGACGATAACGGTCGGGTTCGGGAAAAGATGCCAAAAATTCGGCGCTCATGTTTTCCGAAAGCGCAATGTTATTAAAACCGTAAATGCGCAAAACTTCTTCCGCAATATCCGCCTCGCGATGAACGTCAGTGCGATAAGGAGGCACTGAAACGGTCATTATTTCCTCATTTTCCGATATAATTTCGATTTCGAGCGCGCTTAAAATTTCGCGAATGATTGTTTTGTCAATATTTTTACCTATCAGGCGATATAAATTTTTGAATTTAACATCAAAAACAAAATTTTCAATCGGTTTAGGGTAAAAATCACTTACTTCGGACGCAATTTCTCCCTCGCAAATTTCCGTTATCATTTTTGCGGCAAGTTGCAAAGCGTAAGGCACCATGTTCGGGTCTGCCCCGCGCGAAAAACGATAGGCTGCGTCCGTTTTGAGGTCGTGCAAAGTTGATGATGCACGCACGTAAACAGGTGAAAAATAAGCACTTTCCAAAAAAACATTCACGGTTTTTTCCGTTACACCCGACTGCGCGCCGCCCATAACGCCCGCAATGCACATCGGAGTATTCGCGCCGTCGCAAATCATTAAATCCTTGGCAGCAAGCAAACGTTCTTTTTCGTCGAGCGTCGTAAATTTCGTTCCTTCGCTGAGCGTGCGAACAATGATTTTTTTCCCGACAATTTTATCCGCATCAAAAGCGTGTAAAGGCTGTCCGAAAGAAAATAAAATGTAGTTCGTAATATCAACGACGTTGTTTATCGGACGCGAACCGACAGATTTCAGAAAATTTTGCAACCAAGTCGGTGAGGCTTGTACGCGCACATTCGTAAGGGCGATTCCGGCATAGCGGGGACACGCCTCAGCATTTTGCACTTCAACTGCTATTTTCAAAGCCCCGTTTGAGGGCGGTAAATGCACTTCGGGGCGGCAAATGTCCCTTTTTAATATCGCTTTCAAATCACGCGCAACGCCGTAATGCGAGGCTGCGTCGACGCGATTCGGGGTCAAACCGATGCTTATGACGGCATCGTCCGCGATGTCAAAATATTTTGCGGCAGGCGTTCCGTTCGGCAAATCCGTTTTCAAAACCATAATACCGTCGTGCGATTCGCCCAAACCGATTTCATCTTCGGCGCAAATCATTCCTTCGGAAACTTCTCCTCTGATTTTGCCTTTTTTAATTTTGAGTGCCTCTCCGGAAACGGGATAAAGTGTTGCCCCTTCGAGCGCGACAATGACTTTTTGACCGACAGCCACGTTAGGCGCGCCGCAAACAATGTTTAAAGGCGCGTCGCCGCCGACCTCAACCAGCGTGAGGCGTAGTTTGTCTGCGTTCGGATGCGGCACACAAGAAATGACTTCGCCGACAACCAAACCGTTTAATCCGCCTTTGATGCTTTGAAAAACTTCAATTCCCTCTGTTTCCAAACCGGAAGCGGTAAGCAATTCTCCGATTTTTTCGGGCGATTCCTCTAAAAAAATAAATTCTTTGAGACGATTAAATGATATATTCATTTGAATTATAAATTAACAATTAACAATCGTCAATTGCCAATTTAGAATTGACAATTGACGATTCCCAATTCGAGTTAGTATTCGAGCAATTCTTTAACTTTTGCTTTGATTCTTTGTGCCGGCAAGAAATTTTGTTCGAGCGGAGCGGCAAAAGGAATTGGAGTATCCAAAGAGCCTTCGCGCATAACGGGTGCGTCGAGGAAGCGGAAGCAGTTTTCGGAAATCCAAGCGGCAATTTCCGCCCCGATACCGCCCGTGATGCAGTCTTCGTGGCAAACCAAAACTTTGTTGGTTTTTTTGACTGAAGCCATGACGGTTTCTTTGTCCCACGGCAAAAGTGTGCGCAAATCCACAATATCAGCCGTGTAATTCGGCATTTCTTCCATTGCTTTTTTCGCCCAATGTACGCCCATGCCGTAAGTAACAATGGTCAAATGATTGCCTACGGTTGCTAAAGCTGCTTTTCCGACCTCAATGGTGTAATATTCATCAGGGATTTCATCGGAAACGGAGCGGTACAGCCCTTTATGTTCAAAAAACATATATGGATTCGGGTCTTCAAAAGCGGCATTCAACAAACCTTTGGCATCGTAAGGATTTGAAGGATAGACGATTTTTAAGCCGGGCGTGTGGAAAAACCAAGCCTCATTGCTTTGCGAATGGAAAGGTCCGGCAGCCGTACCCGCGCCCGTAGGCATACGCACGACTACATCGGCATTTTGTCCCCAACGCCAATGCGATTTAGCCAAATTGTTAATAATTTGATTGAATCCGCATGTAACGAAGTCGGCAAATTGCATTTCGACCATCGCTTTTTTCTTTTTGATAGACATGCCTAAGGCAATACCGACGATGGCAGATTCGCATAAAGGCGTATTTCTGATTCTTGTTTTGCCGAATTTATCGACAAAACCTTCCGTTACTTTGAATGCGCCGCCGTATTCTGCAATGTCTTGTCCCATCAAAACTAATTCGGGGAAACGCTCCAAACTTTGCGCAAGAGCATCTTGAATGGCATCAATAAAGCGTTTTTTGGTCTTAGCAGAGCCTTTCGGAGCTTGAACAATTTGCTTAAAAGGAGCATACACGTCGTTCAATTCTTCTTCCGTGTCGGCGACGATTTCGGGCTCTGTCCAAGTTGCCTGCAAAGCGACTTCGATTTCGTCTTTAATTTCTTTGCGAATGACCTGCGATTGTGTTTCGGTAATGACTTCTGAAGAAATCAAAAAGGCTTCAAAATTCGCAATCGGGTCTTTTTTGCCCCAAATTTCAAAAAGCTCTTTCGGAATATATTTTGTGCCGGACGACTCCTCGTGTCCGCGCATACGAAAGGTAAGACATTCTAAAATAAGGGGTTTGGGGTTTTTGCGAATTTTTTCGGCAGCGGTTTTAGCGGCATGAAAAACTTCCAAAACATTATTTCCGTCGACTTGCACGGCATCAACGCCGTAGCCTTTGGCTTTATCAATGAATTGTTTGCAGCGAAATTGTTCGGACGAGGGCGTTGACAAGCCGTAGCCGTTGTTTTCAACGACAAAAATCACGGGCAAATCCCACACGGCAGCGACGTTGAGGGCTTCATGGAAATCACCTTCGGAAGTTGCGCCGTCGCCGGTGAAAGTTACGGTAACTTTGGGCGCATTGTCAATTTTATTGGCGAGTGCAACTCCGTCTGCAAGGGCGAGTTGCGGACCGAGATGCGAAATCATGCCGACGATGTGGTGTTCGTTTGCGCCGAAGTGAAAAGAGCGGTCGCGACCTTTGGTATAGCCGTCTTTTTTGCCTTGAAATTGGCAAAACAATCTTTTCAAATCTAATTTGCGGCTCGTAAAAAGTCCGAGGTTGCGGTGCATCGGAAAGAGATATTCGTCTGCGGAAATGGCTTCGGCAACGCCGACTGAAATGGCTTCTTGTCCTACGCCGGAAAACCATTTGCTGATTTTGCCCTGACGGAGGGCGATGAGCATACGTTCTTCGATTAAGCGCGGTTTCAGCAAGGCTTTATATAGGCGTATGAGCGTCGCGTCGTCATATTTGCGGCGGTCAAACGTCATGACGGGGGTTTCTAACTTAGGAGTTACTTCCATGACAGTTTAAATTGTTTTACGATGCAAAATTAGCAAATTGTAAATTACCGGCAATTAAAAAAAGTTTTTTTCGTAAAATTACTCT
>JBPOJO010000547.1:0-4270 GCA_052033485.1 Bacteroidota bacterium
ATCAAATTTTCACCGACAATTTTTTGCTGTTGCTCTATAACATTAGAATTTTTAAATGTTTTGTAAGCAGGATTGCAAATAAAAATCACCTGTACGATTTAGAAAATTGTGCAAAAAAAAACAGGAAAAAATTCCGAAGTGCTCGGAATATAAAAAAAATCGGCAACTTTTTATTCCTTTAATTTTTTTCGACTGTATGCGTAGTGAGTGAAAAATGAGCCAAAAAAACAAACTTGTCATTTTTTTTTTGAACAAATGCAATTTTTTTGAACAAAAGTTGTAAATTGCCGCCGTTTTTTTGTGTACCGTGAGCATCGGGCTTTGCTCTCAACTCCGTACCCAAAAACACCGCGACAAAATTTTTTTTCTCTTTTGAAAAAATATGTCGGTGAAGATTGTTCATTTAAAAAACGCCATTATGAAAAATTATTTGCTTGCATTAGGTTTATTTTTCTTTTCTTTCCAAGTTTTTGCTCAAAAAAGTCATCTCCTGCCCGACGACGATAACAAAACGTCTTCTGCCGCCGCACCCGAAAAAGAAAGTGATTTTCAAAGGCTATGGGCAAAAAATTTTAAGAAAAAATTCCGAAAGGAGAAAAGCGAAAAAAACACTTTTGATTCGAGCGAAACAAAGATAAACACCGATGAATTAGCCTATTACGACTCTTTGTACATTGACAAATTGAAAAAAACGATTTTTAAAGCCTACATCAAATATGCCTCCCTCCTCACTCGTACAAAAATTGAATACCGCGAACATACCGATTTATCTGATTTAGAGCGGGAAGGAACGGAAACGGATACAACGGAGTTGATTCAGCCCGATGATTCCCTGTTTTTTGCGCAAACCGACTCCTTATTACTGCTGCCCGAAGATGCGGATTTGGACTTGCATCACTTGCCCTACACGCATGATGCGGTTGTGCAAATGAGGCTGAAAGCGATGCAAAATGTTATTCCGCTGACTTACAACGAAGAAGTGCGCCTTTATATTGATTTTTACAGCATCAAATTGCACAAAAGAATGACGGAAATAATGAAACGCTCTGCCGCTTATTTTCCGCTTTTCGAAAAAACTTTGGCAGATTACAACATGCCTGACGAACTGAAATACCTTGCCGTTATCGAATCCGCGCTATTGCCGACGGTTCGTTCGCGTGCCGGCGCATTAGGTTTGTGGCAATTCATGCCGGTTTCGGGCAGAAAATTTGGTTTGCCGATGAATTATTATTTTGACGAAAGAATTAACCCTGTTCGCTCAACCCGCGCCGCTTGCGAATTGCTTGCACTGCTGTACGATATGTTCGGCGATTGGGAATTGGCTCTTGCTGCCTATAATTGCGGACCCGGCACAGTCAAAAAGGCGCAAAGACGTTCGGGAAAAACAGGTTTTTGGGAAATTTATGATTATTTGCCCTCCGAAACAAGGGGTTATGTGCCGAGTTTTACCGCCGCAATGTACAGTTTTGAATTTAAAGACGAGCTGAATATGGTAACAAGTGAAAAACACAATTACATTCCGTCCGAAAAAGTTTCCGTCAATAAATCGATTGATTTGCGTCTTTTGGCGACAGAATTGGGAATGTGTTTTGAGGATTTAAAAGCCTTAAATCCGCAGCTTCTACGCAACATTATTCCGAATTCCTCAAAACCCTACGACTTAAATGTACCCAAAAACCGTGTTCAATTTTTTCAAAATAATTACGATAAAATTTTACTTGCCGCCGCCGCTACCGGCAAATCTTATGTGAATGTAACCGATTTTGCAAGCCGAAAATACGGCAAAAAAGGCAGCAATGTCGTGCGAGACGGCAATCTTCACACTGTCAGCAAGGGCGAAACTTTGGGGCATATTGCCATCATGTACGGAACAAGTGTGCGAAAATTGATGGAAAATAATAACCTCTACAATCATAAATTGCAAATCGGACAAAGACTTTTTGTCGGCGGAAACCCCGATAATGACGGCAATCTTTCGGCTTCGGCGGCTAAGAATCATGCTTTAAAAAAGGAAAAAAACACTGCCAAAAATTATTTACCCGTAAATAATTCTGCCCGAAACGACAAAAAAGCTGCGGAAAAAAAAGGCATCATAACGGCGAGCGGCAGCGCAAAAGGCGGCAAAATTCACACGGTTGTTAACGGCGACAGCCTTTGGAAAATTGCAAAAAAATATAAAACAAGCATTGATGCCCTCAAAAAAGCAAACAGTTTGAAAAACGACCGTTTGGATTTGGGGCAAAAAATTGTTGTGCCGCGTTGATTTTTTTCGCCGTTTTGTGTCTCGCGCCCTTGTTTGCTTCACAAACGACCTCGCGACGGACACCGACGGCGATGGAATTGACACAATAAAAACACCCGATAACACCCAAAAATGTCCGTCTTAACAATAACTTCCGACTACGGCACGAAAGAACATTATGCCGCTGCAATGTTGATAGCAGCCCAAAAACCGCCATTCCCGAAAGTTTTTGAACTGACTCACGGGATTGAATTAGGCGAAACGGCACAAGCAACTTGTACGATTGATGCGGTTTTTCGCGATTGTCCGCCCGCTTCGGTGCACATTGTAGCCGTCGCGGAAGATGAGGGCGCGCCCTTGATTGTGTGCTTTGAATCGCATTATTTTTTGTGCGCAGACAATGGGTTTGCGGGTTTGTTGTCGCGCGGCGAAACCGAAAAATTGCGTGTTTTTCGACTGAAAAATACGGCAAAAACGAGTTTTAACGGAAAAAATATTTTTATGCCTGCGGCTTTGAAACTCCTTGCGGGTGCGTTGCCCGAAGATTTGGGGCATGAAACGGAGAATTTCAAAATTTCGCTCTTTATGAAGCCTAAAACGGAAGAAAGGCGCATTACAGCCAATGTTATCAAAAAAGAAGAAACCGGCAATCTTATCAGCAATTTAGACAAAAAAACATTTTGGGAAACCGTCGCCGATAATGATTTTGAAATTTGTTTTGCAAGAGAAAAAGTGCGGCTGATTTCGCCCGATTACGCAAGCGTTGAGCCGGGGGACTGCGGTGTACTTTTTAATGACGGAGGACTTCTTGAAATTTTTATCAATCGCGGCAGTGCTTCCGAATTGCTCGGCATGGGCTTTAATTCGAGGATTCGTGTAGAAATTTTGGGTCATTAAATTTTTTTTGCGATTGTTTTGATGGTATTGCCGGCAATATTTGGCTGTTTTGGGGTACAAGATGTTTGCTTACAATATAATCTTTTGCCAACAAGCTAAATAATTACGTGTACAACATCTGCCAAAAAACACCTTGTATGGCGTTTTACAATTCAATTTTCAAATGACAAGCAACACTTTACAAAGGAGCAATTTCTTACCAATCATTTCAAATCACTTATGCTAAAATTTTCGATTTTGGTATTCATCGGCGGCGGCTTCGGAAGTGTTTTGCGCTTTTTGACCGCACGTTTTTTTACTTATGTCGGCTTTTCGCACCTTCCGCTCGCGACATTTTTTGCCAATGTTCTCGGTTGTTTTTTAATTGCTTTTTTCGGTATATATTTTTCAAATAAATCACAATGGGCTGAAGAGGGGAAATATTTGCTGATAACGGGTTTCTGCGGCGGATTCACGACATTTTCTACTTTCAGTCTCGAAAATTTCAAACTCTTGGAAAACGGTGAATATTGGCAATTTTTTAGCTATACTTTAGCAAGTTTTTTATGCGGAATCGCTGCGATTGCTTTGGTGAAAGTGTTTTCCGTATAAGGGACAGCGCAGTTTTTTGATTTATTCCTTTCGACTCTTATTTCGTTCTTTTTTTGTAACTATTTAGCCGCTTTGCCCAAGAATGTAGCGCGAGCTTTAGCTTGCGAGCTTACCATTTGCTTGTTGCAGGATACCCTCCTCCAAAACCGCAAGCTAAAGCTCGCGGTACACTTCGGCTAAATACTTACCTTTTTTTGCAACACAATTTTCCAAAATTTTGCAGACGAATTGAAATTTGCCCGTTATTTTGCTGCGTTTTTATCTCCGAAGGGTAAATAAACCGAACTTTATTTTCTCGGCAAGACCGAACTTGTCCAAAAAAAATTGCGGCAAAGAAGCAATCCGGCACGAGATTTTTTGGTGTAAAAGTAAAAAAAACATAATTATTTGTTTTTTGTTTTGAAATGCCAAAAAATGTGTATCTTTGCGTAATAAAGAAATTTTTGCACATTTTTACCGCAATGAGGTTTTCCCTGCCGATTGTTTTGTTTTATTTTTTTGTTTTTATTTACACTCCACGTAGAATGAAAAAAATTTTTT
>JBPOJO010000743.1:0-1885 GCA_052033485.1 Bacteroidota bacterium
TTAAAAAAGCAAGAAAGAGATTTTCTTACTAACTTTGAAAAAAATAAAGAAATTAATCAAAAGACACTCATTGAAGAGAAAGACACACTCAACCAAAGCACCGAAAAACTTCGTAAACGCATTGCAAAAAATGCTTTATACACGCAATACGGTAGGAATCAAGACCGTTTCATGGAATTTTCACTGCATTTTTTGGCAGAAAAAAAATATTTCGGCGGTGATGCCAAGTTTAAAATGTATCGGTTTTCCACGACCGATGAGCAGCGGCGTTTTCTTGCCGATTATGCCAAAACTGCAAGCAAAAAAGAATTTGATAATTTGAATTACCACGACGGCAGAATCACTCATTTTTGTACCTTCAAAAATCATTTAAAGCAATATCCGGAATGGGATACACCTTTTGTCATTGAAAACAACAGCGTCAAAGTTATCATCAGCAAAGACTGCACTGAGCAAAAACTTGTTGTGATTCAGCGCAATGCTTTGATATATTTGCTCGAACACGCACTTTATTGCGGTACAACCGAAGCCAATGGAAAAAAACTGCTCATGGATTATTTGGCAACTTATTCACAGGAACTGACGGCAAAAACCGAAGTGCTGAAATCGCGCAAAGAACTCAATCCTATCGAAAAATCGCAGTTTAAAAATTTTTTCCCAAAACGCCTTTTACACCAATATTCCGAAGCACAATCACCTCAGACAAAGCAAGAAAGTGCTTTGCAAAAAATATTGAGTGACGCAGAATCGGCGGAAAAACGCTATAATATTTTGCTGAAAAAAGCCGAAAAAGAAGAAGCCGATTTCAAAAAAGCTTATCCGAATGAGACTGCCGAAAGTCTGACGCTTAATTTTAAGAAGCGCAACAAAGGCAAACATTTCAAACTGCAATTTATGCGGAAAGTATGGCACGTGATGTATTTTCGGAGTGTTTGTAAGCGTCGTGTGCAAGAAAACGGGCATCATAAACGCTTTCACATTACAAAAGAGGAATTTAATAATTTCTCTAAATGGTTATTTGCTTTTGATGAGGTTAAGGAATACCCAAAACTTCTCAAAGAATTATTCGACCAAAAAGGTTTTTTTGACAATGAAGAATTTAAAGAACTGTTTTTTAAGGCGAGTAATTTCGACCAATTGTACGAAAAAACCAAAATTGCTTTCAAAAAATTTCTCAATGCAACGGACACGCGCTTGGGGACTAAAAAGCAATATCATTTAGAAAACTACGACATCGGCAACCGACAATTGTTCATTAACATCTCTAATTTTATTTCTTTCTTGGAAAATAAACAAATCTTGAAGCGTGAAGGAGAACGTTTGGTATTCAATGCTCTCAAAAACAAAACGTATTTGATTGAGGCTTTTTATTACAAAGAAAAGTTGGAAGCGAATGAATACAAAAGCTGCGGAAAACTTTACAACAAACTGAAAACCGTTAAATTGGAAGATTGTTTGCTCTATGAAATCGCTTTGGATTATTTGAAAACTGACAAAAACATTGTCAATGAAGCCCGAAAGCACATTTCTGTTTTACAAACACAGAATGTCATTTTTAAAGTCAATGATGCCGGCAATAAATTTTTATACAAGCTTGAAATTCCGTTCAACAAGTTGACTGCTTTTGAAGAACTTAAATTGCACAAAGAATTACAAGAAAGTGAATTTAATGGAAGAAGCTTTTTATCGAATCTAAAGAAGTATCTTGAAAAAGAACATCCCCCAAAAGCTTTAAAAGACGTGTCCGAATTTTTTAAGCAAAATAAACAACTGAAATACGAGCATTTGAACAGCATTTACGGACACATCATGACCGATTCGGCGAAATTCACAAAAGTTGAATTAGCATTGGAGAGCTATTTTATCAATAAAGACCGTTTGCTTA
>JBPOJO010000101.1:0-5922 GCA_052033485.1 Bacteroidota bacterium
TATCAAAATTTTTTAGGACAATATGCACGTGTGCAAGCGAGCGGCACGCCTGCATGATACTTTTTTTCTGATTAATTTTTTCCGCTAAGGAAAGTGCTTTCTCGGCATATTCTAAAGATTTTTCATATTGCCTCAATAAAGTATAACTTTCTCCGATATTGCTGTATGTCAGAACTAAGCCGCGCTCGTCTTGACTTTTTTTCTTAATGACGACAGATTTTTCATAGTATTCAATCGCTTTTTCGTAATTGCCTTGGTAATAGTACACATTTCCGATGTTGTTATAGGCGATTGAAATACTGCTTTCATTTTTGTCTTCCTCGCTGATTTTTAAGACTTTATAGTAATTTTCGACGGCTTTTTCATAATTTCCTAATGAGCGATAAATGATGCCGTAAGTATTGTAACAAATTGTAATATTTTTTCGGTTATTTATTTTAACCGCTGTAGAAAGGGCTTTTTCTGTCGTTTTTAGCGCGACATCATATTTTCCCTGATTTTTTTGATTGTCGGCAAGGTATCTTTGTGCGTCGGAGAGGTTTTTGAAATCTTTTATTCGCATAAAAATTTCTTCAGCTTTTTGCAGCAGACTTTCACTTTCGGATAAGTTCGTATAAAACGAGCGTTCAAAAAGAGAAAGTCCTGTTCCTTTGAAATAGCGAATATCACGGCTTAATTCCTCCGCTTTTTCGGCATAAAAAACGGCACTGTCGCGTCTGTTTTTGTAAAAAAAAGACAAATTTAGCATTACGTCTACTTTTAAGCTGTCAGACCTTGCATTTTTGAGCGCGAAATGCAGGCTGTCAGACGCAGTTGTGTTTTGTGCCGAAAGCGACAATGTCAAAAAGTAAAAAAACTGCAGCAAGTAAAAAAAACGGAGCATAAGTTTGTAGGATTATTTTTGTTTTTTAAGACTTTAATTTTTCGATAATGCTTTTCATTTCTTCAAATTTTTTTTTCAATTCCAACAACCTTACGGTTCTGAAAATCAATTCGGTTTCATGAAAAGGTTTTTTGATGTAGTCGTCTGCCCCGTTGTCGAGTGCGTACTCCATATCGTCGGGGTGCTCTAAAGAAGTCGCAATGATGACAGGAATTTCCTTCGTGAGTGTGTTGTTTTTTAAAATCATGCAAAGCTCCATGCCGTCGAGTTCGGGCATATTCCAATCCAAAATGACAGCGTCGGGCTTTTCTTTGAGAACAATGTCGTATGCACTTCGTCCGTTCAGCGCGGCAAGAAGTCGGACGTTTGGCGCATTATTAGCAAAAAATTTCGCATAACGCGCCATTTGTATTTTGTCGTCTTCGGCGATTAAAAGGGTCATGTCGGGTATCAGCATAATACTTCAGTTTAAACTTAAAAACCAAACAAGCATAGTAGTTTTCCAAATAAATAATTGCAGTTTTGTTCGGGTAAGCGAAAAAAACTAAGATTTTTTTGCCGTGTATAATTTTTTAATTCGCTTTAAATCAATAATTTGCAAAATACAAATTTAAAAGCAAAAAAGGAATAAATGTTTTTTTTTATTTAAACTCAAAAGCCAAGCAAGTTGTTTGATATTTTATATTCGGCAATTAGGCAAATTTAACAAATTTCGTGCATTTTTTTAATAATTTCAAAAATTATTCTCGGCAAATATTAATTTTTTTTGAATAAACTTTTCAAAGTCAAAATTTCGTAAGTTTGTAAAAAAAAAGGGCTTATCTGTCCAAAAATAAGCCCCCAATTGCCAAATTCAGAAAAAAAAATTATGGAAGCAATTATTGACCACATAACAAAAGGCAGCACACCTACCGGAACGGAGCTAAATTGCCGTTCATGGATTCAAGAAGCTGCGTTGCGCATGCTCTACAACAACCTTGACCCTGATGTCGCCGAAAGACCCGAAGAACTCATCGTTTACGGCGGTTTGGGCAAAGCCGCAAGAAATTGGGAGGCTTTCGATTTGATAGTGAAAGCATTGAAAGATTTGCGCGACGATGTAACGCTGATAGTGCAATCCGGAAAACCCGTTGCGGTTTTGCCGACGCATAAAAATGCCCCTCGTGTGTTGATTTCAAACTCTATGCTTGTTCCGAATTGGGCGAATTGGGAACATTTCAGAGAGTTGGACAAAAAAGGTTTGATGATGTACGGGCAAATGACCGCAGGTTCGTGGATTTACATCGGCTCGCAAGGCATTGTGCAAGGCACTTACGAAACTTATGCTGCTTTGGCGGAAAAACATTTCGGCGGTACTTTACTCGGCACTTTGAATGTTACCGCAGGTCTCGGCGGCATGGGCGGCGCGCAACCGCTTGCGATTACAATGAACAACGGCGTTTGTTTGGCGGCTGAATGTGAAGAATGGCGCATTGACAAAAGAATCGAAACAGGCTATCTCGACCTCAAATTCACGGATATTGACGCTGCGATTAAAGCTGCTGTTGATGCGAAAGAAAATAAAAAGGTTATTTCAATCGGAGTCGTTTGCAATGCGGTAGATTTGTTGCAAAAATTGATTGAATTAAACATTATTCCCGATTCGCTTACAGACCAAACGTCCGCACATGACGAGTTAATCGGTTATTTTCCCGACGGCATGAGTGTAGAAGCGGCGAAAGAATTGCGACAAAGCAATCCCAAAAAATACATCAAGTTGTCTTTGGACACTATGGCGAAACACGTCAATTTGATGCTTGATTTGCAGAAAAAAGGTGCGATTACCTTTGACTACGGCAATAATATTCGCGGTCAAGCGCATGACAAACGCGGTGTTAAGAACGCATTTGATTTTCCGGGCTTTGTTCCCGCGTATATTCGCCCGCTTTTTTGCGAAGGCAAAGGACCTTTTCGATTTGTGGCTTTATCGGGCGACCCGAATGATATTTATGAGTGCGACAAAGTATTGCGCAGGCTTTTCCCCGAAAATACAAGTTTGCAGCGTTGGTTAGATAAGGCGCAGGATAAAATTAAGTTTCAAGGATTGCCCGCACGGATTTGTTGGCTCGGACAAGGCGAAAGGGAAGCGGCGGGGCTTGCTTTTAACAAATTAGTCAAAAAAGGAATTGTCAAAGCTCCGATTGTTATCGGTCGCGACCACTTAGACACAGGTTCTGTAGCCTCTCCAAATCGCGAAACGGAAGCCATGCTCGACGGCTCAGACGCTGTGGCGGATTGGCCGATTCTCAACGCACTTGTCAACACAGCCGGCGGCGCAAGTTGGGTTTCCTTGCATCACGGCGGCGGGGTAGGCATGGGCTATTCCATACACGCGGGCATGGTTATCGTGGCAGACGGCAGCAAAAAAGCCGCTAAACGACTTGCAAGAGTTTTGCACAATGACCCTGCGATGGGGGTTATCCGGCACGCCGACGCGGGATACGAAATCGCGAAAGAAACCGCTCTTGAACACGATTTGGACTTGAAAACGCGCTTAGGCTAATTTCCTTAATGCAATTCATTTTTTTTACTTTCACAAAAAAAGCCGCAATTTATTTGCGGCTTTTTTTTAATTGTTCGGACTGTTGTATGAAGGCGGAGGCGAATCGTTGTTAGAAATTGACTCACGCATGCTTGTATCTGCAACTAAATTTTTCCAACGGTAAAAATCCAAAAGCCCGATTTTTCCGTTGCGGATTGCTTCCGAAATTGAAACCGGCACAAGTGCTTCCGATTCAATTACTTTGGCACGAGCCGCTTGTGCCTTTGCACGCATTTCTTGTTCGGCGGCTACTGCCATTGCGCGTCTTTCTTCCGCTTTTGCTTCCGCGACTTTCAAATCAGCGTCTGCTTGTTCAATTTGCAATTTTGCACCGATATTTTCACCGATGTCTATATCGGCAATGTCAATGGATAAAATCTCAAAAGCTGTTCCGCCGTCGAGACCTTTCTCCAAAACTAATTTAGAAATTTTATCGGGACTCTCCAAAACTTCTTTGTGAGAACGGGCTGAGCCGATACAGGTAACAATCCCTTCACCGACACGAGCCAAAATAGTTTCTTCGCCTGCTCCGCCGATAAGTGCGTTGATGTTTGCGCGGACGGTTACGCGCGCTTTTACGACCAACTGAATACCGTCTTGTGCAACGGCAGCAACAGAAGGAGTGTCTATAACTTTCGGATTGACGGAAATTTGAACGGCTTCAAAAACATCGCGCCCCG
This sequence comes from Bacteroidota bacterium, assembly GCA_052033485.1. Lineage (GTDB taxonomy): Bacteria > Bacteroidota > Bacteroidia > Cytophagales > Bernardetiaceae > JBPOJO01. The sequence goes on from JBPOJO010000101.1 coordinate 4,145, forward strand.
CTAAATCTATTCCTGCTGCCAAATCAAAGGAAAGCTCGATTTTTGCTTTATCTGCAGAAATTAATGATTTGATAACGGAAGGAACGTTGCCGCCGGCTAAATAATGTGTTTCCAATTCGCGGCTTGTAATTTTGATACCGGCTTTTGTCGCGGTTATCAAAGATTCAACAATCACACGAGCGGGGACACGCCTGATGCCCATCGTTACGAGGTCAAGCATGCTGATTCTTACCCCCGACGAAACGGCGGTTATCCACAAGTTTACGGGAAAAAATTTTAAAAAAACAGCGAATACTATGATGCCCACCACAACCGATGCGAGCAAAAAAATGGTTTCAGACATATTCTTGTTGTTAAATTAGTTCTTTTCTAAGAATATCTTTTAATGCAACGGCAATGTTAATAAAAAAAACAATAAGCACAAAAAAAAAATCAAAAAAAGACGCATACAGCCCAAAAAAACAAAAGAAAAAGGCTCGTCGAAAACCGGCGAGCCTTTTTCAAGCGCAAATACCGTCTTAGTTAATCGGGTATGTTACAAATTTAGTACCTAATCCGGAAACTTTTTCGACTTTGTCTTGGAAGTTTTTACGGACAGCACCTTTGATTTCAAATACGATACGGTCGCCGGGTTGTGCCTGAGCCGCAGCCGAATTCAAATCTACGTTTGTTCCGGAAATTTTTCCGGTAGCAATCGCACGTTTGCCGCGAGCCAAAGTCCATTCACCTTCCGTAACCATGTATCTTGCATCTTTCGGAAGCATAGACCTAAAGCTTTCGTCAGCTACAGCCAAGACTTCGACAGAGCGCGGACACGGACCGCCCATTTTCTCATCAATTTTTTTCTTGTTGATGCGAACTTCAATTTCGGGTTTGGGCGGAAGTTTTACGTTCAATGTGCGGTCGCCGATAAGGTTACCGCCGCTGTATACCACGATTTTAGTTTTAGAACCTGCCGGAATGATGGTGATTTGACCTTTTTTGCCGGAAGCTATTACTTCAGCTTCTGAAGCCGTAATTTTCGGGTCATAGGTTACACCGAGTGCCGGTACTTGGATATTGAGGTCATTACCGCATTTGAAGTACAAAGCAGAAACTGACGCAGATTGAATATCCAAAACAGGCTGAACAACGATGTACTCTTCATCAACCGTAAAGGTAGTATCGCCGCCGCGAGGGTTAGGAACGGTAATAGAGCCGGTCCATTTTTTCTTTGCTTTACCTTCTTTGTCGTAACCGCCGCCTTGCGCCGTGAATTCAATTTCGCCTACACCCGTAGCAGGGTCAACTTTTACCGAACCGGCAGAAGAGGTCATTTTCGGCACAATGTTAGACGCACTTGCAGCAATAAACATTGAAGCTTTGTATTTTGTACCTGCCGCAAATGCTTTTGATTCAGCGGTTACTTTTGCCTGAACAACGTCAAACTTCATAACCAACGCACCTAATTTCCCTGCCATTTTCTCAACTACATCTGTTTCGGCTTTCGCCACTTCGTTGGCAATTTGGCTTAAAACCGCCAAAGCCGCAACAAAAGGTGTATTTTCGAAACTCATACGTTCCCAATCCTTATCAGCTTGATTCGGGTCAGATTTGAACTCCTCCATATCTTTCGGGTCTTTGAGCAAAGGAATTTTCTTTGCATCGGACAAAGCCTTTTTGATTTCGGGGTCAATTTCGCCTAAATCTGTCATGTACTTATTGACAAGGGGGCGCAATTTGTATGCGAAACCGCCTTTTTCACCCGTAGCATCAGGACCTATCAACATCATTTTGTT
>JBPOJO010000511.1:0-5950 GCA_052033485.1 Bacteroidota bacterium
TTGTTTTAATTATGAAAAATATACTTCACAAGGCTTGTATTTTGGGGATTATTTTATACCTTTCATTTTCTTTTCAATACACTTTTGCTCAAAAATCTGTCAAAAAAAATAAACGCCCCGAAGACAATAAAGAGGTTTATTTTGTCGGAGAAGAGCTTCGTTATGATGTTCATTACGGTTTTATTCATGCAGGCGAAGCAGTCGTGAGTTTGGATAAAAATTTACACGACATAAGAGGCAGAAAATGCTATAAAATTGAGGTGAAAGGCACAACGCGCGGGGTCGTTCGTTGGACTTTTCAAGTTGATGATTTGTGGCGTGCGTATGTAGATGCCGAAAATTCGGATTTGCATCGCAGTTTTCGAAGTGTGAGCGAAAACAAGTACAAAAAGACAGAAACGGTTGATTTTGACCAAGTTAAGCACAAAGCATTTGTCTATTCAAAAACCGGAAAAGATGCCGAAAAAAACCAAACATTCGATGTCCCGAAAGATGTCAAAGACATGATTAGCGGTTATTATCTTTTGAGAGGTATTGATTTTGAAAATACAAATATCGGCGATACCATCACGATTCCTTCGTTTCACGAAGATAAAAATTATGATTTTCAAGTAATTTTTCTCGGTAAAGCTGAAATTAAGACAAAATTAGGGAAATTTAAAACGTATGTTCTTACGCCCATTATGCCCGAAAATGGTCTTTTTGACGGAAAACACGCAATAAAATTTTGGGTATCGGAAGATAAATACCGCATTCCGCTCAAAATTAAAGCCTCAATGTTTGTCGGCTCTGTTGAAGTTGATATTTTTTACTACACCAATCAAGAGGTTACACGGGGGAAAAAATAAATGCAGCAGCAAAAAAATGACGCGACAATGTTATCGGACAATTTAAAAGTGTATTTTGTAAGCAAGAACTAACATTTCACAAAGAAATGTTAGTTCTTGCCGAATTTTCGCTGTTGCTTCTGTCCGTATGTCGAGCGCGTTTCTTCACAAGCGTCATTTTGAGGTATAAAATGCAATTTTTATTCAGCTTATTCGACAGGGAGAACGCAACGGGTAGCGGTAGAAATTTCCGCACCGATGCGGTGCAAAATAAAATACAAACCAAAAAATGTTCGGTTCAGATAAAGAGAATGTCGCGAGCCGCGCGCGTTTTTTGAATTTTTTAACTCAGGCATTTTTGCCATGTCCTCTCCGAAACGGTAGAGCGAATCAAAATATTCTTTGTCCGCAAAGTTAAATTTTTCCGTTTTCAAGGGCAAAGTCGTCAGGCGAAGGAGTTCTTTAAAAACGCCTTTAAAGAGTGCAATCTCTTCGGGTGTATCCTTTTCGGTCAGAAATTCCAAATCATAAAATACTTTTGTCATCAAAGTTTCGTTGTCCAAAAAGCCCTTTTGCATCACGAGAAAATGTTTGTCATGGTAATCTCGCGGAATTTTTTTTACACAGCCAAAATCCAAAATGCCGACCGTACCGTCTTTTTTGAAAAGAAAATTGCCGGGGTGCGGGTCTGCATGAACTTCCAAAAGTTCGTGCATTTGAAAATCGTAAAAATCCCAAAGTGCCTGACCGACTTGGTTTTTAAGTGTTTGCGATGGTTCGGAGGCTAAAAAATCGTCGAGATGTTGACCGTCTAACCAATCCATTGTGAGAATTTTTTCGGAAGAATATTCGGGATAATAGCTTGGAAAGTAGAGGTTTGGAATATTTTTTGAGCTTTCGGAAAGCCGAATCGAGCGTTCAAGCTCAAGCTTGTAATCGGTTTCGGCAATGAGCATTTCCTCCACTTCTCCCATGTACCGCTCGAGGTCATTTTCGTTCAAACCGATAATTTGAGCAGCAAAAGGTTTCACCATTCTTAAATCAGATTGTACACTTTCGGCAACACCGGGGTATTGAATTTTGACGGCAAAAACTTTATCACCGATAGTTGCGCGGTGCACCTGCCCGATAGAAGCAGCGTGAACGGCATCTTTTGAAAAAGTTTCAAAAATGTCGGCGGGATTTTTACCGAACTGACTGCGGAAAACTTTTGCCACCAAAGGGGCTGAAAGCGGGGGCACTTTGTACTGCGATTCCTGAAATTTTTGTGTATAAGCCGAAGGCATTACGCCTTCTTGCATGCTTAACATTTGTGCCATTTTCAGCGCACTCCCTTTCAGTTCCGCAAGTCCCTCAAAAATATCTTCGGCATTCGCTCTGTCCAACTCTTCACGGTCAGCATCGCCGTTAATGACTTTCTTGGCGTAGTGCTTCATGTAATTTGCACCGACTTTAACGCCGGTTTTGACAAATCTTGTAGCGCGTTCGACCTTGCTCGCCGGAATTTTGTCGGAAGAAGGAATGTTCTCGTTTTCTTCAGCCATTATTGTATGTTTCAAAAAAAAACGAAAATTCGGATAAAAAGTTTTTGAATTGTGTGCGCCTTACAAAGATTTGCGAAAATTTACATTTTTTCACTTTCGACAAAATACATGTCAATATCACCTTTATTTTTCGCAGGAATTTTCCCCCTGTGCGTACAGATGAAGATTTTTTGAATGTAGTTATAGGTTTCACCGGAAATATTGACTTTGCCGACTTCTCCGGAAGATTCCATTCTTGCGGCTAAATTGACGGTATCGCCCCAAATATCATAAGCAAATTTTTTCTTTCCGATAACACCCGCGACAAGCGGACCGGTGTGAATTCCGAGTCGAAGTTCAAAACATTCTTCCCCCATAGCTTTTTTCTCGTTTTTCCATTCTGCCATAAATTTTTGCATTTCAAGGGCAGCACGGACAGCATCTGCGGGATTCGTGTCGTTTTTTTCGGGGATTCCACCCGCACACATATACGCATCGCCGATGGTTTTGATTTTTTCCAAATGATGTTTTTCAATAATTTCATCAAATTTTTGAAAACAAAAATTGAGCTCGGCAATAATTTGTTGCGGCGTAAGTTTTTCTGAAATTTGCGTAAAACCTTTAAAATCAGTAAAAATCACGGATACAACCTCGTAAAAACGCGGTTCTGTCGCGCCCTTTTCTTTCAACTCGTAGGCGGTTTGCGCAGGGAGAATGTTCAATAATAAGGTGTCTGATTTTTCCTTTTCGATTTCAATTTCGCTTTTTTGCTTTTCAATCAAAGTATTTTTTTGAGAAAGTTTGCGATTTGAACGCTGAATGATAAAAATAATTAAGGCAGCGGCTAACAAAACTACACCTAAAACGGAGCCGCCGAGAATCAAATTGTTGCGATTTCTTGTTTCTAACCGCTCTTGTTCAAGTAATTTTTCGCGTTCTTTGAGTTTGACGACCTCTTTTTGCAATTTTATCTCTCTTTGATGCGCTTCAATTGCGGTTTGCTGATTTGAAATAGTATCGTCTTTTTTTCGGCTCATCAATTCGGATTTTTTCAAAACTTTTTCAAGCTCTTCAATTTGCTTTTGCAATTTTTGCGCTTCTCTTTTTGAAAGCATTCCCCTGTCAATTTTAAGATATTTTTGCAATTCTTTTTGCAAATCTTTATCACCGCCTTTTTCGTGTTTTGCAAGCATCGTTGCGTATAACTGCGCTTTTGATGTACTTCCCTGCCTTTTATGCAATTTAAAAAGCATTTTCAAAACATCACTTTTTACTTCTTTTTCAAGTGAATAGGTATTTTTATCGGCAAAATCAAGCAAATCACTTAAAATATCATTAGCACTGTTGTAATCACGAACGTCATACGCGGCTTTACCGATTTTGTAGGTAACGTCTTTGTATTCTGTCCAACTGTCGGTAATTTTATAAATTTCTGTTGCTGTCAGATAATTCTTTTTAGCTTTTTTATAGAACTTTAACACGGGGTAAAAATCACCCAAGCGACGATAAGCCTCTGCGGTAAGCTTTTTATCGCCTGATTTCTCCGCAATACCGATAACTTCCTCAAAAAGTTGCGCGGCAACCCCGTCGTATTTCAACTGTTTATTCGCTTCCGCCGCTTGCCAAGTGAGGCGAATATATTCGTCGGAGGACTTATCCGTCATTTTTTTTCGCTCGGCATCAATTTTGACTAATTTATCCAAAATTAATGCAGAATTAACATCTTGAGCAAAAGAGACAAAAAAATTCAATAAAAAGGCAGTTAAAAGGATAGAGAAACGCATATTCAGAATTTTTGTCGGTTTTTAAACGGTTTGAAGCCTTTGTGTGCGAAATTTTAAATTCGCACACAAAAAAAGTCATTAGATTGCAAGTGGAAAACTAAGCGGCAGCTTCGTTAAGCATGACCATTTTGTCGTACAGAACAAAAACGGAAATCATTGTTAACGGAACAGTTACCAAAAGCCCGAAACCCAATAAAAGCGCGCCTGCTAAGTTCACAACGCCGAGAAAAATGTTAAAAATAAGAAAAGCACCGAAATTTTTTTCGACAATTTTTTTGCTGAGCATCATAGCGTCCCAAAATTCAATTTCGCCGAGCGCAATCATCGGAGAAGCAAGGGAAAAAATAATTAAGAGATAGACAGAAGCAGCGATTCCGACTAAAATCGAAGCCAACATGGGCAGCATAAAAGCTGCGTTACTGAACAGTTGCAAAAATCCATCAAAATTGCCGATTGCCGCAATATCCGCGCCGCTTGTGAAAATAAAAATGACACCAAAAATTACAGCAGGGATAAACGCTAAGCTTGCAAAAAGTGAAATGAGCAAAGATGACATTCCTAAGGGCAAAAATTTGTTTATTATCGAAAAAAAATCTTCAAAAACAAGCCTTCCGAAATATTTTTGTCTGAAAGCACCGACAAAGAATCCTGCCATCAACGTTCCGCTGATGAATGACTGACCGAAACTTCCGACAAACGGAATAAAACTTAAAACAAGGGAGGCGAGTATATACAAAAATGCAGCCGAAAATCCGTAACCGATGTACAGTAAGGCATTTTGTGAAAATAAGTTGTAGGCATCTGAAACGATTTCAGAAGAGGAAAATGAAAACTTGCCGTTTTCAATCAACGCTTTGAAGCGGTTTTGAGGTATGAAATTGCTTAATTCTTGTTTCATAAAAAAAAATTTGCCTAAATGTAATCCTTTTTTCTGAAACCGCAAATTTTTTTTATAGAATCGCATTTTGTAAAAAAGCTTGTTCACAAAACGGCGCGCTGTCATGCTTAGTTTTTTTTTGTTCATTTGTCAAAATGCGTCCTTTTTCTACGGCGATTCGACTGAAGGCCGCATCTCTATTATAAGGCTAAAGCAAACATCGCAAAACAATTTAGATTTTAGGGAATATATTTTATCAACTTCGTCAAATCATTGTATTTTTCCACTTCAGCCGTTTTTTCGTAGGCGGCTAAAAGATTATTCATAACCCTTTTAACAATGTCACGGTTATTACAAGGTTCAAAATAAGCATCTTGCGGTTCGAGGCGCATTTGTAAAAGATAATTTTCAATGTCTGTGCGCGAAAAAATAATACCGAGATTAAAAACGTTGATATAAAAGCAGGTTTGCGGAGATTTGTAAGTCAACACGAACAAATTCGGCAAATTAACGCCAAAAACGGGAAAACGCAGGCTTTGCGCAATGTGCATGTAAGCGATGCACAAACCGATTGGGTTTGAGGTGCGCTTCTCTAAAATGCAGTCAAGCATCGAGTTTTCGGGCAGGTGAAAATGATTGATGTTGGGCTTAAACCGCATTTCTTGGAAAAAAATTCTGTTTAAGTTTTGAATTTGTTCCGCAGGCGTGAAAGCATATTTGTAATGTTTCCAAGCCTCAAAAACCATATCGTCTAATTTTTTTTGTAAATTTTCTAAGGTTAAAGCGGGATTTTCGAGCAATGCGATGTGAAATAAGCCCTCCGTGATGTCTTTTGCACCGTTTTCAATCCACATTTTCAGTCCTTCGGAAAGCGTTTTTTTGCGAATTTCGGCAAGTGTTTGGAGAATTCGATTTTGCTGCAGCGGCGAGGAGGTGTCA
>JBPOJO010000467.1:0-3933 GCA_052033485.1 Bacteroidota bacterium
CAATATACAACGCCTAAAGGCGTATTTTGTGCCGTTAGGCACTTGATATTGGTAGAAAAATGCTCCCCCGCTCTTTTTGTTCCGTTAGGAACTATATGTTTTTCACAAATTTCGTCTTTCCGATTGAGTATCAACGCTTAACTAAACAGCTTTAATGGCAAATTATAAGAACAGGCAGGGAATGTCGGGTGTAAAATTTTGGACAGAGAATTTTTTCAAATGTCATTCTGACATAAAAAACTAATTAACTATTGCTTAAAAATCAAAAAACTGCCCAAAAATACACTTAAAAGTGTTTTTCAGGCAGTCTTGACAGAACACAACTTAACGCATCAGATAAATTTTCCCGATGTCATTTTTAAAATATTTGTCTCCCGAAGTTTCGCTTTTTTCAAAATTCAACTCGCGGTCGCGGATATAAACTTTGTAAAGATAAACACCGTTTGCCAATTGGTCGCCGAATTGGTCTCGTCCGTCCCAAGCAAATTCAGAGATATTGTTGCCGATTTTGATGTGTCCAAGCTCATTGCGGGAGATTTCGCGAACGACTTTTCCCGTAACGGTCATAATGCGAATCAGCACTTCATCGGGTACTGATGTGCCCGTGAGTGTGAAAACAAAGCGCATACTGCTCGAAAACGGATTCGGGTAAGGATAAAAATTAGTGAAACTCGGCTTGTTAACCACCTTAAAACGAACCGAATAGGGTTTCGGACCCGCTTTATTACCGCTCACATCTTCGGCATCAATTTTCAACAAATATTCGCCGTCCGGCAAAGCGCGTTCGGGGCGATATTCAATGCGAAAATTATTATTTTCATTGGCAAACCATTTTACATTTTCGCCCGCAAATGACAATCTTTGCGCCGTACAAGTGTCGCAAGCCGATAAAAGCATTTCCAAACCGAGCGTATCACGGCGGATAAAATGCTGATTGTCATCTTTGAGCGATACTGAAATCGTCGGTTGCGCCGAAACTAAATCGCCGTCAGCAATATGCACACCGTCAAAAGCAACGTTTAACACGGGATTAACCTTGTCGGGACGCACGCTGATGTTCATTTCCAAAACATTGTTTTCATAATTTTGCTCCGCCTGAGCGTTCGGATTGATGAAAACTGTCAAACGATTATCGCCGAGCAGATTTAAGGTAGCAAATTTGCCCTTAAAATAAAGTGCTTTGCCGCGTTCGAGGTTTTCAAGCGTGTCGTAAAGCGTTGTGGTTAAATTACTTGATAGATTTAAAAATTGATATCGAACAATCAATTTTTGTGAAAAATCACTTCCCGAAATGTTTCTGAAAACAAAGCCTGTTTGCAGCGAATCGCCCAAATTAACGGTCAAATTGCTGTTACAACGCGCAACAGTCGTGTCGCAAAGCAAGATTCCTTCCGGTATTTCTTTGTAAATCACTTGCCATCTTTTGAGCTGCGGCGGAGTTTGTTTGAGCGAATCGGCGAAATCCGCGCGCAAACGCAGATACGGGTATGAGGAGGCTTGAATACCCAAAAGGGAGTAAGCATCGGGCTTCACATCATAAAGCAGTAGGTCTTCTCGTCCGACGTTGTCAATGCCGTAAATATCCAAACGCCATTTGTCGGAGGAGCTGTCGTTGCGGAAATCGCGAAAAACATTTCCCCATTCCGTTGCCGGTCCGATGATAGTTGAAACAGCATTGCCGGACATGCCCTTGTTGGCAAGCATTTCCGTGAATTTGATAGTAGAAGTCAGCGTGCCGTTTCCGACCATTTTTCCGCTTGTTGCATCGCCTTTTCTGCCAAAAATAATAAAAGGAAGTTGGTCATCTGCCGCTTTTGCATAAAATTCGTCCTTAGAAATGCCGATAGAGCTTAAAACAGTCCACGTGCTTTCATTCAAAGTAGAGCTGAAATAAGAAAAACCCGCAGAAACCCATAAAAACCAATCGCCGTCGTCAATACCTTCAAGGTCACTTTTTAAAGTGCCTGAACTCGAATACCCTGCTACAAGTGAATTTCCGCATTTTAAACTTGTTTCCTTGCTGTATGCTCTGCCGGTAAATTGATTGATGCCGATAAGAAAAATACCGACATTGATACAGTTGCCGTTGACAAGCGTATCGCTGCCCAAAGTAACCAAAGCTTTATCGCGGTCGGGCGATTGATTGCCGGAAGTTGAAACTTTCAATTGCTTTGAAAAAGGAGCAAATTCCCATTTTCGAGCAGTTTCATTTCGTTTCACTCCTGATAAAACAGCCTTAGAAAACTGCGGCATATCACTTTGCGACCAACCGGGGGGACTGTTGTTGATGAGAATAAAAGAAGAATTTGCCCAAAGGGTATCTTTTTCATTGCCCGGATTCAAGTGTTTGACGCGCCAATAAAAAACGGTACTGTCTTTTGTAAGCGGTAAGTCCGTAATCCACAAGGGATTAGTAAAGTCCGTAACAGTGGCTTTTTTCAAAACAGGACTGTCAAAACGCGTTGTTGAATCAAACACAAATAAATATTGATTGTATCCTTCCACAACATTCGTATTTTGGGCAAGAAAAACAACTTCTTTGCTGCCGTTCAAAATACTATATTCGCGCGGGGCAACACAAATCATGCCTTCCGCCTGAAAATTGTAGTCTAAAACGGCAACATTATTCCCCTCATTGGATTCTTCAACTAAATCTTCAAAATCCACCGTAACCCGAAAACGGTTTAAACCCAAAGCGGCTTTTCTCAGTTCGGGCGGCGTTCCTGCTGTAAAATAAAGGGTATCTTCGTTGCGAACATAGTTGTACCAACGGGAGGGGTAGTCAATTTTAGTTCCGTTCGGCAAAGTTCTCTCCACTTTTACTTTGTATTGGGAACGTTTCACATCGGTAATACCCAAGTTTGCGACGGCAATACGAAGTTTAAACGAGTCAACTTTTGCAAAAATGCTTTGTTGCGCGTCAATCGGCTGAATTTTCAGGCGGCTGCTGCTGACGGTATAATCGGGCTTATCCATAAAAACCAATTTCGTGGCGGGGTCTCCGACCAAGATAAATTGCTGCGCATTTGCTACCGCAACGGCATTTCCCTTGCCGCCGCTTTTTTTGATGAAATCCGCGATTGCTTTTTGCAAAACAATGCCGATTGGTTGATTGATGTAGGCGGGATTGGCAAAAGCAGTTTCGAGATACGTTTGTGTGTACGAGCGTAATGTACCGCTGAAACCGACGTGGCTGTGCGCCAAAAAGAGTATAGCTCCTCGGTCAGGCGTTAAAAGCCAATCTTCTGCATACGTGAATTTTGAACGCTCAAAAATATTTCCCGAGCCGCAACCATTTACAATAACCATCGGGTATTTACCTTTATTTCGGTAGCCGAGTGCGTTATTGGAAACGTACCCTATCTCGATATCCGTAAAATCAAGATTGGCATGCCCAAAAAAGGTGATTAAGACTGTCCCTTCATTCACTTTGTCGGAAATATTGATGTATTCGACATAATCAGTGGTCGTTTTACTGACAATGCTGACATTCGCGCCGAGATAATCACCGGCGACAATATTTTTAAAATTTTCTGTGTATCTTCTGAAAGAAATATTTTCTTCACTTGACCTACCGCCGCTCAAAAACAGCATATTTTTTCGCCAAGCGGCTTTCGTGCCGACGTTTTCATGCTCTTTTATTTTTGCCAAATAATTAAAAACATCTGCCGATTTTAAGGCGGGAAGTCTGCCGATAGGAATCGCGGGTTCTTCGCCGTGCCCGTCCATATAATTGCTGAAAAGATGGTCGGAATTAGGAAAAAGCCCATAAGAAGGCACTAAACTGTCATCTCCGCCGTTGTAAAAACCTTTTCCGATTACGAACATGAAGCGCGGGCGGGCATTTTGCAGCAAATATTCGGACATTATGCGAAGTGCTTGCGGCGAATAATATCCGTAATAAAACAAATCGCAAACTTCATTAAAAGTCAT
>JBPOJO010000549.1:0-4010 GCA_052033485.1 Bacteroidota bacterium
GAGAAAATTGTGGACTTTTTTGCCTTGCGAAATTTGACAACGAGCAAATCAAAAATTACGTCATTTCAGCCCTCAAATTTTTAGAAGATGAAGGAATTGGCACGGACAGAAATGTCGGAAACGGTAAGTTTAAACTTGAAGATGATACTTTTGAAACTTCTGACTTTAAGAGAGAAACAACGGAGTACGCCCTTAACTTGTCCCTTTATTGTCCGACAGACCAACAAGAGTTGCGGCAAGCTACAGAAAAGGAAGCTGTGCGGTATGATTTACTAAAACGAGGCGGTTGGATTACAGCGGATAAATATTTGCATTTGCGAAAAAAATCCGTTTATATGTTTTCCGAAGGCAGTATTTTGTCTTTCCCTTCCGAAAGTCAATCAGGCATTTTTCTGAAAGGAAAAACAGTTGATTTAAAACCCGAAACCGCTAATGTCGCTCATCCGATTTGGCGAACAGGGCGCAGTTTGTTTTTTCCAGTTCACATAGCAAAACAAGACTGACAAGATGAAAAAAATTGCAGAAAAACTGAATACAAACATTGAGGTTGGTCTTCGCATACTCACACCCGTACACGTAGGGGCGGGCGGCGAAAAAAATTGGCTCAAAAATCTTGATTATTTCGACGACAGAGGCAGGATTGTCGTTATTGACCACGATAAACTTTTCACACTGTTTATCGAAAGCGGTCAGTCAATTGACGGCTTGGCGAGTATGCTTGTCGCCGGAAATTCTCAAGATTTCAGAAAGCAAGTTTTGGAAGTAAAAAGATTTTCGACGGATAGATTTTCCGAAAAAATTCTCTCCAAAAACATTTCGGAAGGGGCAAGGCTCACGGAAATCAAATCCCTCATTTCCGACGGCATTAACGGCACGTACATTCCCGGCTCCTCAATAAAAGGCGCGATTGCGAACGTGCTTTTTCATTATCTTTACAAAGGCAAAGGTTTTAGTGTCGCCGAAAAAAATACCTACGAAGATGTCATGGGCAGTTTCAAAACAAGCCTCATGCGCTACATACGCCCGTTTGATGTTTTTTTGGACAAAACGGAGGTTTCGGAAATCAATCTTTTTAACCTCTATTATGAGGGCATGTGGCAAAGCAAAATTAAAAACGGATTTCAAATTTTTGCCGAAACTTTCGCGCCCGATGCGCAGGCAAAGTTTCGTATCAGCATTGCGGACGGATTTTTGAATATTTTGAAAAACAAAAACTTGGACGCTTTTTTACCCAAGCATCATGCGGACATTTTTAAGGAAAATCCCTTGCAATTCCTTTTTAACCGCATCAATTTATACACAAGACTTTATCTTGAAAAAGAAATTGAATTTTTTAAAAAATATGACCAAGCCGACATTGCAGCCGATGTGTTGGAAAAACTGCATGAATTGCGCAGCATGACTTTCAATAATTCGCGCTCTTGCATTTTACGTCTCTCTTTCGGCAGCGGTTTTCACGGAATCACGGGCGATTGGCGTTTACCCGACCATCTCGGAACGATAGACAAACCCGATGAAAAAAATCAGGTGTATTCGCAAAGTTCAAGGCAAAAAGAACCTGCCCGCTACAAGTCGCGCCGAATCACACACGATGGTTTGCCTTTGGGTTTTGTGGAATTGATTTTGCCCGAAAATGCCGCGCCGATTGTTTTTGAGCCTGTTTCCGAAGAATTGAAAAACAAAATAGCTGCCGAAAATTCACAAAATAAAAATGAAAAAATTAAGGTTTTTGCAGCAAACGAAACGGAAAAACCGCAAAATTTTTCTTATCCGAAAGGCATCAAACCGATTGCGATGGAGGACATAAAAGATAATGAAACCGAATTTTTTGCACAATATCTCTCCATGAAAGGCAAGTTTGCTACTTTGTTGCCTTTAATCAAAGGAAAAAGTTCGTATGCCGTTATGGAATTGCCGCGCGGCGTTAAATTTGGTTTTCAGCAATATGTCAAAGTCAAAGCGATTGAGAGGGCTGCAAACGGCGAAATCACCAAATTGATTTTTGTAAGTTTATGCTAATTTTTGACTGTTTATGAGAGAAGAAAAACAAGTAATACCGTACCAATATCGGTTCAAATTAACTCGCTTGCATTTAAGCAATTTCAGAGGTTTTAAAAACTTGGACATTGATTTTGATGAGCGTTTGAATGTGTTTATCGGCGAAAACGGCGCGGGTAAATCAACTATATTGGAGGCAATTGCGAAGTTGCTCACCGTTCCCGTTGCGAAACTCACCAACAGTTATGCTGACTTCAAAACGGAAATTGTTTTTCCGCTTTCGGACATCAGAAACGGCGAAAAATATGCGGAAGCAGAGCTTGAAACCGATGTTACTTTTGATATTGATTTTGTTTTGCCCGAAAATGAGCATGAAGAAGAAAAGCATATTTCGTGGCATTATTCAAGAAAAGAATTGCAGGAAGAAAACAAAAAATTTTCCGAAGAAGAAAACAATGAATCAGAAAATAAGAGCGTGGAATTACCTAATGTTTCATGGAAATTGCATTTGGAAAAACGTGCATATTCGGCTGCGGGCATATCAGACTTTGAGCGTTTGGATATTTTTGCGGCAAGTGTTCGGCAGATTTTAAGTATAGACGAGCAGGATTTAGTGCACATGAATTTTTCCTTGCCTGTTTTTATGTTTTTTTCCGCGACGACTGTCCATACCGATTCTTTTTTAGAGGAGTACGAAAATGAGGAAGAATTTGATATTTTTTCGGTTTATCTTGATTCTTTAAAAATCGGTTCGCTCAATCTGCCGATGCTTTCGGCATGGATAAAATGGCAGAGCCATGTTGAATTGCAATACAATTCAAATCCCGAATTGGATTGGGTAAGAAAAGCGATTTATGACATCATGAGCGACGAAAGCGGTAATACATACGAAAATTTGCATACGGATTGGCGCAAGCGCACGGGTGAGATTGTTATTGTCAAAAACGGCAAATCATTATTGCTTTCGCAAATGTCATCGGGCGAAAAAATGCTTTTGGCGATGGTCGCTTCAATCGCGATTCGTTTGGTGCTCGCTAATCCTTATGCCGATGAACCGCTGAAAGGGCAAGGCATCATTTTGATTGATGAAATTGATTTGCACTTGCACCCGCGTTGGGAGGTCAAAATTCTGCCTAAGCTGCTGAAAATATTTCCGAATTGTCAGTTTGTGGTAACGACGCATAGTCCGTTGGTGCTTGCAAATGTTCATCATCAAAACGTTCATAAAATTGCTGATTTCGGCATTTTGCCATATAAACCGTTTTCTTACGGACGTGATGTACATGGTATTTTATCAGATTTTTTTGCCATTCCTTCAAGGGTAAATGAAATAATTTCGGATAAAATCAGACAGATTTATAGAAAAATTGACGACGGAGACTACAAAACCGCTTTGCAAATGACTGATGATTTGCGCGACAATTATCTCGGGGAAAATGACCTTGAGCTTATTCAAATTCGTAACCAAATTTTATTTGAGGCAGACGACTTATGAGAAGAATAATCAAAGGCAAAGAACCCAAATCATTGGAGACACATCGAAATCAAAGCTTTGCAAATTATGACAATTTGCCCAAAGATACCAAAGAAGAGCTGCGCCAATTTTTGCTAAAAGAGCAGTTTTTCTTATGTGCGTATTGCAATAACCGAATCAATGAGGCAGAAATGAAAATAGAGCATGTTAAATCGCAAAGCCAACATACTCAAAATGGCTTAAAATATTCAAATTTATTAGCTTGCTGTACGGGCGGCGAGGGGAAAAAAGAAGATTTTCAACATTGCGACACCAAAAAAGGCGACAAAGAAATATCTTTTAATCCTGCCGACAATGATGTAAACGTTGAGCATTTTATAAAATTTGACTCGTCAGGAAAAATTTACTCGGATAAAGAACAGGTTGATAATGAGTTAAATAAGGTTCTGAATTTGAATTTGGCAAGTCTTATCTCGGCGCGCAAAGATGCTTACCATCGCTTTATTGAAGTACTAAAACTTAAATTGAGTAAAGAAGG
>JBPOJO010000181.1:0-7147 GCA_052033485.1 Bacteroidota bacterium
AAATTAATGTTTTTATTCCGCGCTCAACATTTTTGAGGCAAGAATGATTTTGATGTTGATTTGAACGAAAGAACTTTAACCTTAGGTTTCGCAATAATAAGATTTTTATTCAAAAAAAACAAAAATAAAGGCATTTTCATCAAAAAAGCATGAATGAACGATACTTTTTTTTCGGAGCTGCCGATGGTATTGAAACTTTTTTTCATATCAAAGCAATACTTCTTCACCATTTCACAAAAGTAGGAAAAAATCTTAAAAAGCTCCTATATCCCGAAGGCGTTTTTCAAGGAATAAAAGCGTTTTTTTGTGAAATAAGTTAAAAAAGCTAATCACAAGGCAATGTTGACTTACAAATATTTCACCATCGCAAGCTCCGAAATTTTATTCCACTCCTTAATATCTTTTTTGAAGGTTTGCATACTTTCAAATACACGCCGCGAAAAGTCGTCTTGTTCGATAATTTTTTCAAGCACAATTGCGGATTTTTCTTTTAATAATTGAATAACACCTTCCGGAAACTCACGTAATTGCGCCCCTTCTTGAATAAGTTTTTTTAAATAAAAATTATTTTTTGCCTCAAATTCCGCCAAAATTGTGTTGTGATATCGCAAAGCCGTATTTTTTACAATTCCTTGTAAATCAGCGGGTAAGCTTTCAAAGGCTTTGAGATTTATCATCAATTCGAGATTGCTCCCCGGTTCTTGCCACCCCGGGTAATAATAAAATTTTGCCACCCGATGCAGCCCCAAAATATAATCGTGATACGGTCCAATCCACTCCGCAGCATCTACTACTCCGCGTTCTAAACTTGTATAAATTTCTCCGCCTGCAATCGTTACCGCCGCCCCGCCCGCTTCCGCAATGACTTTTCCGCCCATGCCCGGAATGCGCATTTTTAAACCTTTTAAATCTTCCGGTGTTAAAATTTCTTTATTGAACCAACCGCCCATCTGCACGCCCGTATTTCCGCACGGAAAAACCGTTAAACCGACTTTTGCATACAATTCTTGCCACAACTCCAAGCCGCCGCCGAAAAACATCCAAGCATTCATTTGCTGCGCATTGAATCCGAAAGGAATTGCCACAAAAAAAATGCACGCCGGCATTTTTCCCGACCAATAATAAGGTGTACCGTGCCCCATTTCTGCCGCCCCGAGCGTAACAGCATCAAAAACTTCCATAGCTTGCACCAACTCGCCCGCACCGAAAACCTTAATTTTCAGACGATTATCGGAAAGAAGTGCAATTTCTTCCGCAATTTTAACGACCGATTCGCCCAAAACGGGAAAATTCGGCGGCCAAGTTGTTACGATTTTCCACTCAAAAACTTTGTCTTTATTCGATTTTTGTTCTTTTTCCTGCTTTTGCTGTTGACAGCCCGCTAATGCGCCCGCGCCTGCAAGTGCTGTTTTGAGGATAAACTCTCTTCTTGTTTTCATCTCTGAATTTTTGAAGTATTCAAAAAGTCATTTTTATACAAAAAATGCAGCCATGCAACTGCTGTATCGCGAGCTTCAGCTTGCGACCTTAATGTTTTAAATCGCAAGTTAATAGCTTGCGGTACACTCGGGCTTAACCTTGTATCGCGAGCTTCAGCTTGCGACCTTAATGTTTTAAATCGCAAGCTATTAGCTTGCGGTGCACTCGGGGCAAAAATAAACAGTCTGTCAAAAACTGGTAGCTTTAAATCGTTAATAATCAGTTGTTTGCAAAGTTTCCGTTTGATGCAAATTTCCTGCTGTCGGAACATTAAACGCTTAGGAAATTGGCATCAAACGGAAATTTTTTTAACGTCGTTTCAAAACTTCGTCAATCAATCCGTATTCTTTTGCTTCAGCCGAAATCATCCAATAGTCGCGGTCAGAATCCGCCAAAACGGTTTCATAAGGTTTTCCGCAACAATCCGCAATAATTTGAGTAAGTTCCTTTTTGACCAACATAATTTGTTTTGCCGTGATTTCGATGTCGGAAGCCTGTCCTTGCACGCCGCCGAGTGGCTGATGAATCATCACGCGCGCATGCGGCAAAGCTGCTCTTTTTCCTTTTTTGCCCGCCGTGAGTAAAACCGCACCCATAGAGGCAGCAAGTCCGGTGCAAATCGTCGCGACATCGGGCTTAATAAATTCCATTGTGTCGTATATGCCTAAACCCGCATATACGGAACCGCCGGGGCTGTTGATATAAATCACAATATCTTTTTCGGTGTCGAGCGATTCCAAGAAAAGTAACTGCGCCGTGATAACATTGCCGACCATATCGTCAATCGGAACACCCAAAAAGATAATCCTGTCCATCATCAAACGCGAAAAAACGTCCATTGACGTAACATTCATCGGGCGTTCTTCGATAATGTAGGGAGTGATATAATTCGTAAAACCGCCCGCCTGCGCGTTGATGTAATTTTTGTATTGGTCAAAACCTGTCGGGCTGACATTCAAATGCTTAGTGGCAAACTTGCGAAATTCATCATTATTCATCATAGATGAAAAAGGTTTAAAATGGTGAAAAAAAACAAATATCCCAAAAAAAATCGGTTTTTTGCCGCGATTGACAAGGTGCAAAGTGTATGCTTTTTTTTAAAAACAGACTAAATGTCATTATTATTCGTCAAATTGTCCGAACTGAAGCTAAAAGGCAATAAAAATGCGACACTTTTTAAAACGGCAAATTGCCCTTTGTCCAAAGGCATAATGATTAAAATTTTATTTTTTTGCCTTTTTTCGGTTTCCAAAAGTATTTGCCGGCAGTTGCCGCAAGGCGAAAGGGCGATTTTGTCGGCAGCCCCTTTTCTTTGCGCCGAAATCGCGAGGGCACGTACTCCTTGTGTGGCAAAATTAGCTCCGACAAAGCTCAATAAACCCGCTTCCGCACACATTCCGGACGGGAAAGCGGCATTTTCTTGGTTGCTGCAAGCATAAATTTCGCCGTTTTCGAGACGAGCAGCCGCGCCGACAAAAAACTCGGAGTAGGGCGCGTAAGCATTTTCCGAAATTTTTTCGGCGGCAAGGACTAATTCTTTGTTTTCGGCACTCAGCGCATCAAAATTATCAAATATTTCATAAGAAAAAGTGTGAGTCGCGGTCATAACTGTTCATTTTTTTTGCAAGATATGATTTTTTGAAAAAAAATTTACAATTTCGTTGATTTTATGAAAAATTTTTTTGTTCAAAAAAATGTAAAATGGTGTTTGTGTCTCCACAAACGACTTGCTGAGCAACTGAAAAAGTCGCTTGTGAGGACACAAACGACAGCGGGCAAATCACAACTAATTTTGTTCGAATACTTATTTGCTGAAAACTTTGCTAATCTATTTTTTCCCGAATCAGGGCTTGTTCATAATAAAATTTGCTCGCTATTTTTTTTAACGTTTGACAGCCTATATTTTAGTCAGGCGATGCAAAAAAAGTATTGCCTGCATCTTGCCGGCTTATTAAGTTCGATTTTCGGCGGTCTGCTTATTGAAACAAAATCACCGCCTATGAACGACTTTTGAAAAATAATTTCGCTTATATTTGCGTTTTAAAATCGGCATAAAAAAAGCAACCCCGACAAGCATCATGGCGAATTTCAGAGCAATCGCACCCGAAATACATCAAATTGAGCAATTTCCGCTCATGAAACACACTTTTTTTACACTTGACAACGGTTTACGGGCGTATGCCTTGCGGGAAGGTACGGAGGAGGTGGTCAGTATTCAATTTATTTTTAAAGCCGGAAAATTTTACGCGGATAATTTTTTGCTGCCCGAATTTGTCGCAAAAACCATCACTGACGGCACTGTCAGACTTGATTCTGAAAGTATTTCGGAAAAGTTAGCCTTTCACGCAGCAAGTTTTTCGGCAGCAGTCGGCAGCGACTTTTTTTCGGCAGATTTAACTTGTCTTAACAAACATTTGCCCGATTTATTGCCACTGACCGCTGATTTTTTCAGAGAAGCGATTTTTCCCGAGAAGGAATTTGAACTTTTCAGAGAACGGGCTATTCAGGCGCAAAAGGTGAGTTTTGAAAAGGTTAATTATTTGGCTTTGAACATTTTTCGTGAAAAATTATTCGGCAAAGAACACCCTTACGGCTTCCGAATTGAGGATATTTCACAGCTAAAAGACATTTCACGCGACGAAGTGAAAAAATTTTATGAGGGACATATTGCCGACGCGCCTTGTGATATTTTTATTGCCGGTCGTTTTGACGAAAAAGCCGTTAGTTTACTGAATAAACATTTTGGAAAAACCGAACCGAAACAAATTACTGCCGCAAAGGGGATAAAATTACCTGCTTTTCGTCCCGAAACTTTGTATGTTGAGAAAGAAAATGCGAATCAAACCTGCATCAGAACAGGTTTCCCCGCTATTTCGCCGCAAAATGAAGATTATTTTGCCTATATGATGCTTAATGAAATACTCGGCGGATATTTTGGTTCGCGTTTAATGAAAAATATTCGCGAAGAAAAAGGGCTGACGTACGGAATTTATTCAAATTTGAGCGTTTTAAGGCACGCATCTATGTTTTCCGTGCAAGCCGAAGTGAATAAAGACAATGCAAAAGAAGCACTTGCCGAAATTTTCAAAGAAATGCAAATCTTAACGGAAGAAAAAGTCGGTGAAGAGGAGTTAAGAATTGTTAAAAATTCCGTTACCGGCGGCTACATCGGCTCTTTGACAACACCTTTTGAAGTGATGGAAAAAATTAAAACGCAAGTTTTGAACGATTTTCCGGACGACTTTTATGATAAATTTATTGATAAAATTTCGGAAGTTAGTTCCGAAAAAATTCTTGCGACGGCGCAAAAATACTTTACACAAGAAAAACTTACCGTGATGGTAGGCTAAAATTACCGAAATGGAGCAAAAAAAACAAATTGTCGTTCTTGACGACGACAAAATTAACAATCTGATTTGCAAAAAAATACTCGCAAATTCGATACCCGACGCAGAGTTGTTGATTTTTTTGAGACCGAGCGAGGCAAAAGATGGGCTTGAAAAAAAGGAATTTTTTGCCAATAAACTCTTTTTTTTCATTGATTTGAACATGCCGGAAATGAGCGGTTGGGAATTTTTGGAATATCTCGAAAGAAATTTTCCGTCAATAACCGCCTCTGCACAAATCTTTATGCTCACCTCTTCGATTGATTTTGCCGACCAAGAAAAAGCAAATGCCTACCCGTGCGTGAAAGCGTATCTGACAAAACCGCTTTCGGTTGCTTTTGCTGAAAATTTAAAAAATATGTGAGTTTGGGTAAAGCAAGCGGTTCGTTGTGCTTTTTGAATAAAAGCATTTTCGCAAATTTAATCGCGGAAATACATGCAGCCGCTTTGTTTTTTATCTAAAAGTCGTTTGTGAAGACACAAACAACGGCAGTGGACACAAACAACGGCAGTGGGCACAAACAACGGCAGTGGGTTGCGCTGCTTTCTTTTTGAGGTAAAAAACGCAAAAAAAGGGGGGTAAACTTTTTACCTCCCTTGCGTTTTAATTTTTGACAGCTAATCGGCATTAATTTTAACGTCTGCCGTAATTTCTGTATTTATTGTAAGCTGCGGTAGAGGCACACCCTTTTTGTTGTGCGCAAGATTGAACGGAAAGCACCACAAGCCCTATTGCGAGAATGAACATCAGCTTTTTCATACGTTTTGGTTTTTACAAGTTTTAACGACACGCGGCAAAAAAGGTTGCATTTTTTGCCTTTATTTTTTTAAAATCCACGCATCTTTGTAAATTTTCACCACCGCTTTTTTCTTATCGTCTGATTCTGTTTTATCACTTGCCGCTGCCGCCGCAACACGATATTGACCGTTCGCCTCATTGAGCATATATTCGGGAGCATTAAACCCTTGATTTTTAAGTTTTTGCAAGAATTGTTTTGCCTGAGCTTCATTTTTTACACTGCCGACAATGATATAGAATTTTTCGGAAGGAGTAGCTGCGGTATTTTCGGCAGGTTTTGTTTCCGGCTTATTTTCGTTTGTATCGGTCGCAGGTTTTGTTTCCGAATTGTTCTCGTTCGCCGTTGTTGAAGCAGAGTTTTGAGCAACATTATTACTTTCTGAATTATTTACCTTTTTAGTGCTGTCCGAAACTTGCGCAGCTTTATCGTCCTTCAAAAGGATTTTGTCGGGCGTATTATTCGTAAAAAGATAAAACATAACTGCGCCGACAGCAATAACGGGGATTAAAATCAGCCAAAGCGCGGGATTGCTTCTTTTTTCCTCCGTCTGAGCATGATGGTTAGCACTTGCTTTTTCTCCCGTATTGTTCTCCGCGTGCACCTCGTCAGTGTGCGCGTCCGTATTGTCGGGGCGTTCGGCATCAGTGCTAACGGTTTGAACGGGTTTGACAGGGGATTTATGCAAAACGGGCAATCCGTAAGCCTGAGAAAACAATCCTGCTGCATTATCCGCTTCAAATTCCCAATCGCCGTTGTATTTTTTATGTAAAATTCCTAAACCCTGAAATTTGTAAAATCCTTTTTCCGAAACGGCTTCTTGGATTTGTTCCAAAAATGCAAAATAAAAATCATCGTAATCACTTTCAGAAATATTTTCGTTCAACATAACGGTTTTTTTCAAACCATGCGCCTTATCACTTGTTATTTTCGGAAAAAAAACAATTTTTAAATGCGGCGGAACAATATTTTTTCCGACGATTTCGGAGGGTGCCAAAGTCGCTACAAACGCGCCGAAACTCGGCAGAATGACTTCATTTTGCTCTTCAATGAGTTTTGGAATGTATTTTTCAATCATATTGTCAGTTATTTTGACGCAAAGCCTTTCGTGCAAAGGTAAAAAAAAAAATTAATTTTCAAAAAACTTACTTCAAAACTTTCAACGAAATTTGTCAAAAAAAATTCTGCGCAGACTATACCGATGCTTTTATTCCCTCTCTGCCGAAAAATTGCATAAAAAATTCATTTGCGGGTATTTCTTGTGCACAGTCTTAGCTTTAAATTCACAAATGCCTGTTAAACAATGTTTTAAAATATTTTTTTGTAGTTTTTAATTCGAATTAAAAATCGGTTTTGCCGACAAAAACAGCCTAAAAATTTGCCGACATGATGCCTGTCGTACATTTTTGGCAAAACAGTCAGCTAATTTTTAGGAATATTTACGTTTGAATTTGTTTACTTAAAACAAAAAACTAACTTTGCGAC
>JBPOJO010000076.1:0-1916 GCA_052033485.1 Bacteroidota bacterium
GTTGTATTGCAAACGATTCTCTCCTACATTTTGTTGTGTTTGGAGGTCATTTTCTTCGATGCCTTTGAGGTTTAAGCCCCACGGGTCGTAGTGATTCTCTTGGAAAACGACCGGCGCGACACGCTGAACACGGAAATCGTCGAAAAAAGCGTCAGGAACCGCCCCGCAAAGATAATAATCATTCGCTTGAAAACTAATTTTTTACCGTAAATCAAACGGGGATATTTTCTTATCTTAATCAAAACCCGTTTAACGCTTTTTCCAAATCTAACCATTCGGAAGTAATGACAAAGTTTTCCGTTCCGCCCGCTTTGCTGTATGGCTTTAATGCTTTCGTTTCTTTTGACGGAACTACAAGATAATGAAAGCGTATTTCTTTGTCATTCGCTGTAATTTTAAGGTCATTCACGTTAATTCTTCGCCCTTTTAAACCCTCAAAGTCTTTAAATTTGCCACGAAAATAAGTATGTCCTTTAAGAGTAATTTCCATTTGCTGACTGAAATGAAAGGCATAAAATGAGTCAACAGGAAAAACCAAATGATTATGAGTCAGAATGGTATCAAATTTTGAAAATTTTTCCTCATAATAAATATCTCCGCAATATGCTGAATATGCTCCCAGCATCATTTTTGTGGTGTTGCATCGCTCCTCGGATAACATCTCATGCAAAAACCGCCTGCTGCCGTTCCTGTTTTCAACGACGAGAACACTGATTGGCATTAGCCTTACCATTTCTTCAATACTTAGGTATTTATAGTTTTCAAATCTAATGTGTTTCAGAAAATTGCGAGATTTGCAGGTAAAAATACACTCATTAATAGGAAAATAAGCCGAATCTTGAACACACTCGAAGACGAAATCTACATTGAAAGCACTGTCTAAAGCCGCTTCTTGGCAAATTTCCTTGGGAAGATAATTAAATCTCCATTTGAAAATTATATCAGTTTCAGATTGCCAAAACTGAAGGCAAACCGAAAAAAAAATCAGAAAAAAATTAATCATGATTAATTGTGTTTTGTTTTTCGTAGGGTTCAATCCAATTTTTTCGGTAGGATTCCGGTAAATCGTTATAGCCACTATCTCCTTTGTTTCCCATTCTAATTGCATCCAACTCCATTTGCTGCCTTGTCATTCCCATAAACTTGGTTATATCGTCAGCTTGCTCATCATGTCTTTTTTCATGTTTTATCATATTCACCAAAGACGGAATATGAGTTAACGGCTCAATGTAGGAACCTTTAACAATTAATCCCAAACCTAAAACACGTTTGTTTTTCGGAATAGCTCCCGAAACTTTTCCGTCTTCAAAATTTATACATTTGAGAGTCAAGCCAATGAAATCGTTACTTTCTTGCCCTGTACCGTTTTTATCTTTAAATTCAAGCTCTCTGCCAAATACTTTTTTAGCTAAAGCCATGACCATATTCCTAACAGATTCACTGCTTATATCTTTCCCAAGATTAACTTTTTTCTGTTTACCGCCGTGCGGCAAGGTTACTTCATTCTTATCATCGCGCTGCAAGATTAGTTTTTTTCCGCTTGATACCTTGTCAAAAGATTTTTTTCTGTTTGAAGATTTTTCCGCTTTCGCATACTGAGCATCATATTTTGCCCCGCGATAGGTATAAACTTTCCCGTCATCAACACCATCACTGTAATAATTTCCGTTATCAAGGTTTACATACCATCCTGTAGACCTCCCGTCCAAATCCACAAACTTCACCGGATTATTCCCCATACTGACAAAGGGCGAGGTTTCCCAATACTGCTGCGCAAGCTCATCAACGCCTGTCCATCGTCCGGTTTGTAAGCATAAGTTTCGTGCGCCGTGGTCGTTGTACATGAGTGAAAAGTCCTCCGTTTTTTCTTTGCCGTTGTATTGATAACGATTCTCTCCGGTGTTTTGTTGTGTTTG
>JBPOJO010000008.1:0-1669 GCA_052033485.1 Bacteroidota bacterium
TCCCGATATTAAAGAAATTTTAAAATCTAATGTCGGATTTTTAGCGACCTACACTTTTTTGAGTCTCTATTCAGACATATTTTTGGCTTATCCCGCCGAGAACGTCGATGCATTTATGAAGAAAAAAAAGGCTTTGAAAAGGGAACTTGACACGAATTTTTCGCTTTTTTTTCGGAAATATTTTTTCAATATTTTTGAGGAAAATGAGCGAGAATTTCTCAAAAATCTCGCTCTTGATTGTGCAGAAAGCGAACATCATCGCGTAAAATTTAACCAAGAAAAGCATCTTTTGTACCGTCCGGAGCGTTTCCCTTTTGTGGTCGAGGAAGAGGGCGAACTGTTTTTTTTACACATTTTGCCCCTCGAATTTTATCTCGGACGCTCTTTTCCGGAAAAGATTGCCGCTTTTGTTTTCAGCGATTTTCTCCGACATGAGCATGAAGAGCGTAATTTTGAACAATATTTTACGCCGGAGGTGTTGAAAAATTTCGACATCATCATTGACAATTTTGAAATTAATATTGAAGAATTTAATGCTGAAAAAGACGGTACTTGGTATGAATTTGCAAAAGCAAAAATGAAAACGTATGAAGCCGTCGAATCGGTCATACGCGATAAAGGGGCTTTGTTTATCAATTTGTTTGACGAAGAAGACTTATCCTACCTGCGGTATTTCCCCTTGCAAAACAGGCTCAAAAAAATGACGGTCAATTTGCCGAAAAAATACAGTGAGCGCAATTTTTGTAAATCAAAAGAAGAACGAGCGGAAAAAACAAAGGAAATCGAAACGGCTTTTGAAAACCTCAAAGTGAAAATGCTCGAATACCTGCCGTCAGTCAATATCGAATTTTACAAAGCGGAAGAAACAGTCGGAGAGGATTTTTTTCACAACAATTCCTTTTCCGAACCCGAAATGATTCCCCTTGCCGCCGACAGTTTTTTGATGGGACGAGATGAGGAAAATCCAAAAGAAAACGCAGTGATTAAAGCTTGGGCAGAGAAAAATTTACCGGAAAATTCGAATAGCAAGTTTGATGAATCAAGGAGCGAAATCGCGAAAGAAACATTTAAGCACGAAACACCGGTACACCAAGTTAAGCTTGATAATTTTTCGCTCGGAAAGTATGCGGTTTCTGTCGGCGAATTTGCTCATTTTATCCGCGAATCGGGCTATGTTACCGATGCCGTGCGAGAAAATTTTGCCCTGATTGCGAGATTGGAACAATACGCAAACACGCGCGAATGGAAATATTATATTTCCTGCGGTCGTTCATGGAAAGATGACGATTTCGGAATTGGCAGATTGGAGAATAAAACGAGAAAAAAAGATTTTTCGCAAACGGAGGAGATTTATCCGCCCCTTTCTTATCCCGTTCTTTTTGTTTCATGGTTTGATGCTTGTGCCTATTGCCGATGGCTTTCCAAAAAAACAGGCAAAACCTACCGCTTGCCGTCGGAGGCGGAATGGGAATTTGCGGCGCGCGGCGGTATTGACCGTCCGTCGAAAGGCAAAGAAAACAATCACGACGATTTTCTCTTTGCCGGTACCGACAAAATTGATGAGGTCTACGGTGCAATCGGCGGCACAAGAGGCTGCTTGCCGGTCAATGTTTTGTACAAAACGACACAAAGCCCCTTTTATCACCTCAGCGGCAATGTTTGGGAGTGG
>JBPOJO010000687.1:0-1775 GCA_052033485.1 Bacteroidota bacterium
TTGCAAAAGCATATCTGTAAACGATACAATGATTATTGAAAAGACAAACAAGAGTGATGATTTGAGAGGCAATTATTCAGTGAAATTCCACGAGCAAGGGCAGGTTGGGGGAAAATTGACAGGCAAAGTAGAGAAAGATATTTTTAGAGGTACTTGGAATCAGATGAATGGAAAGGGTAGTTTTGAGTTCAGGCTAAGTGCTGATAAAAAATCTTTTGAGGGGACGTACACAAGAGAAAACTACAATATTGCCTGTACGTGGAATGGAAAAAAAGCAGACTAAAACATTTAAAATGTAATTACCCAAGCCAAATGGAACTTTTTGAGTACAAAACTTGTTTTAAGGCGTAAACAAAATCCACAAAAATATGGCGTATTCTGATTTTACTTTGTCAGACTTGGAGGAAAAATTTGGTGTAACAAACGAAAGGAAGGAACTTGACTTTCAATCAAGCCCCATTGAACCAACTAAATGGTTACAAAAGGAATTGAGTGACAGCAAAGAAATGCCTATCAAAAGCGAAAAGGCACGAAGTGAGTGGATTGTTGTACCTATACTCAAAGAGTTGAGAAACCTCAATGCCAAATTTTTTACAATTTACTCAGGTGATAATCTTGTAGGAGATAAAGAAAAAGGTTTGCAAGGAGAATGTGATTTTATTTTGAGCAAGGATACTAAATCTTATGACATTAGCGTACCCATTTTTCACATTGTGGAGGCAAAACGGAATGATTTAGAAGAAGGGGTTAGACAATGTTCAGCCCAATTAGTTGGTGCAAAAAAGTACAATGAGAAAAAAGGAATACCAATGGAAAAACTTTTTGGCTGTACTACCACAGGAGACGTTTGGCAGTTTATAGAGTTTTCTGATAAGTTATACATTGACAACAATAAATACTATTTGAGTGAAATAGACAGTTTATTGGGGGTTTTTCAGAGCATTATAGATTACTACAAAAGTATGCTAAAATAAGAACAGCCACCAACATTATGTTTGCGAAAAGGCGGGCTAATGTGCGTTATTTAGACTTTTGTACTTTCTATAAACTTTGTGCGTAGGGCAAGGAAAGTGCTGTTAAATCCCGCCCTTCGCAAGCCTTTTTTCGTTATCGGTCAGTGTAAAAAAGCCGACCCGCAAATGGCACATTGGGTTTTTGCGGACACACAAGCCAACGCTCAAAAAACCAAAAGAGCTATTTTTTGCCAACGCACGGACAAGAATGTTGAAAATTTTCTGATTACTTTTTATCTTATAAAATGAGATACTAAAAATTATAAACCTATCTTTGCGACTTGACATCATTTGAACAAATGAACAGAATAAAAGAAATGTTGGACAAAAAGGCATCAAGCAAACTTGGCTTGCCGAGCAATTAGGCAAAAGCTAAAATATGGTAAATGCTTATGTGCAAAACAGACAACAACCACGAATTGAAGTGCTTTATGAAATCGCTGAAATTCTTGGCGTAAACGCAAAGGAACTATTGATTGACAACGAAATTAAAAAGGACAAGAAATGAGCAACGAGCAAAAAATAACAACCGAAATAAAAGTACCGAATAAAGATTTGGAAACTTTGAAAATTCATTTTCCGCATTGCTTTGATAAGGACGGAAATTTTCAATTGGAGAAATTCAAAATTAACCTGACAGAAAAATAAATCAACTTTTCAACGGAAAGTTACTGATTAGACTGGCTAGGTAAAAGCTATGCAAGACTTTTGGCAATCGACCCAGCAACCACTTTGCTGAAAGCAGACGAAACTCATAATAAC
>JBPOJO010000556.1:0-3405 GCA_052033485.1 Bacteroidota bacterium
GCTTTTCTAAAAGTGCAAGACGGTTGCGATTATCACTGTTCTTTTTGCACCATTCCGCTCGCAAGAGGCAACAGCCGCAGCGACAGCATCGAAAATATTTTGCGAAGTGCGCAAAAAATAGCCGATTCCGGCACCCAAGAAATTGTCATTACGGGCGTAAATACGGGCGATTTTGGACTTGTGGAGGGGGAAAGGCAGCATCATTTTATTGATTTGCTGCGCGAATTGGAAAAAACACAAGGCATCGAAAGATTTAGAATTTCGTCCATTGAGCCGAATTTGTTGACGAATGAAATTATCGAACTGACCGCAAATTCTGCTAAATTTATGCCGCATTTTCACATTCCTTTACAATCGGGAAGCAATAAAATTTTGCAGAAAATGCGTCGAAAATACAAAAAAGAGTTGTACGAAGAGCGCGTTCTAAACTTAAAAAAAATCATGCCCGATTGTTGCATCGGTGTTGATGTAATTGTCGGATTTCCGGGCGAAACCGACGAATTTTTTGAAGAAACTTACAATTTTTTGCATCAGGCTGATATTTCTTATTTGCACGTTTTCACCTATTCAGAGCGCGAAAACACAAAAGCCGCCGAGATGGAGGGCAATGTTCCTGTAGCGATTCGCAAGCAGAGAACGCAAATTTTGCGCAATCTTTCGGAGAAGAAAAAAAATCATTTTTACGCCACACAATTCGGAAAAGTCAGACCCGTTTTATTTGAAAATGAGGTTAAAAACGGTAAAATTGAAGGTTTTTCGGACAATTATGTGCGCGTTGCCTTGCCTTATGCTCCCGAATTGGCGGGCAAAACGCTTCAAGTGCTGATTACACCCGAAAATGTCATTTAACGGTATTTTGTTGCTTTTGGTCGAAAAAATTTTTTTTTGACATATTTTGTCATTTAATTTGTAATGCTTATGTTTGAAATCGGTAAGATAAATCGCTTAAAAGTTTCACGAGAATCGCCGCACGGTTGGTATCTTTTTTGGGAAAAAACAGAAGTTTTGATGCCGAAAAAATACATTACGCCCGAAATTTTAGAAAACGGGTATGCGGACGTGATTGTCTATGCCGATTCCGAAGACCGACTTGTCGCGACAACGGAAAACGTTTTTGCTTATGCGGACGAATTTGCATGGCTGAAAATTGTTGCAAAAACAACTTTCGGTGTTTTTGCGGATTGGGGCGCGGAAAAAAACTTGTTAATTCCTTTGCGCGAACAAGCAAAACCGCTCGAAGAAGGTGATTACGCGATTGTTCGTGTGTGTGTGGATTACAAAACGGGACGGCTTTTCGGCTCAACTAAATTTCGCTCCCTGATGACAACTGTCAATGATGAAATTGAAAAGGGTGATGCCGTGAAGTTTTTGCTTGTCGAAAAAACGCCTTTGGGCTTTCTTTGTATCGTCAACGATGCTTTTGAGGGTCTTTTGTTGGCACAAGACGCTCCGGCGGAATGTTCGGTCGGAAGCAAAATGAACGGTTTTGCCAAAAATATTCGGGAGGACGGGAAAGTTGATATTTTGCTTCGCAAAGAGGGATTGTCGGGTTTGCGCGACGAAAGTGAAAAAATTTTACTTTTACTCAAACAAAACGGTGGTTTTTTGCCTTTTACTGATGCAAGCTCGCCCGACGATATTTTGAAATTTTTTGCCATGTCAAAAAAAGCATTTAAACGAGCGGTCGGAATATTGATGAAAGAAAAAAAGGTCATTCAAGAGGCTGATAAGATAAGACTGCAATGATTTTTTGTACAAAAAAAAGATTTTTGATAAAAAATATTTACAAAAACTTTTTTTTTTCATAAAATCATTATATTTGCACGAAACACTGTTTCAATTAATCTTGAAGGACATTTGTTTTGAATTACTTCAAAAGTTTTAACTTGTTGAAATTTGTTACAGTCAACTCATTATCAAGGAGGCGGTAAAATGGACATCAACGAATACTATAAGCAGATGCTGCCTGATGACATAATCATCTCGTACAAAGGGGCTCCTTCTGAGGAACTGCTCAACAGTATTCTCTCTATTGCAGATATTAAACTTGCGTCAATTGAGCAACAATCTAAGCTCAAAAAGAAAGTTTATCATATCTTGGTAGAGGTAATTCAAAATGTCCATCACCATTACGATTTAGATGACCATGAAGCTGCCGATGACGGAGGTGCTATCATTTTCATTTTGGCTCGTGCGGAGCGGGGGTACATTATTTGTACGGGTAATTACGTTCCTACTTCGAATGTTTCGACGCTCAAAAAGTATTTAGAGACGATTAACACGCTCTCTGCCGATGAGTTGAAAGAACATTACAGAAAACAACTTGACCAAGGTACGTTTTCCGACAAGGGCGGAGCGGGACTCGGCATTTTAGACATTGCGCGACGCTCGGGCGAAAGACTTGACTATGAGTTCAAGGATATGCGCAACGGGAATTCATTTTTCAGTTTGAAAGTTAAAGTATTTGCATAAATATAACCGGAAAGTAAAAGGTAATGGAAAACTTTTATTTAGAAAGCTCAAGCAAGACACCGGAACTAAAGTTCGAAGCCGATACCGGTCGTTTTCTTATCGAGGGAAGGTCAATTCCTGAAAATTCGATAGAGTATTATAAACCTCTTTTCGAATGGCTTGATAACTATGCACAAAATCCGAAGCCTGAAACAATTCTTGATGTGAAGTTGGAATACTTTAACACAAGTTCTTCAAAGTGCTTGGTAGAGATTTTCAGAAAATTGGAACGTATGCAAGACAACGGGAACAAAGTTCTGATTAATTGGTACTACGAAGAGGACGACGAGGATATGCAAGAATCGGGTGAGGATTTTCAGGAAATCATTGACGTGCCTATCGTAATGAATATGCTCAGCGAATAAATCGCAGCAGGAAAGACATACGCGATTAGTTTGACAAAACTAATCGCTTTATCTGTTGTATATGACTGATAAACAAAACTCATTTTGACTATTTTACAAGAAAATATACCCTAAGCCCGCTCAATGGGCACGCGGAGATATTAATCAGAAAAAAATGACTGTATCGCAACGAGAAATTGAGGCAATGATTGCACTCTTTGATGACGAAGATGATGTTTTTTTTGCCGTAAAAAAAGACCTGACAGAAAAATACGGAAAAGACGCTTTGCCGTTTTTGCTTGCCGCCGTCAAAACCCATGACACTTCTTCGCCGCTGCAGCAAAATCGAATTCGCCAAACGCTTGCCGAAATTCGCAAAAAAACGCTTTCCGAAGGACTGAAAATGTGGATAGAAAACGGTGCAAAAGACATCACGGAGGGCTTATTTCACATCGCATTGCTCGAAAATCCCACTTTGACCTTAGAAAATTTACAAAAAAAATTAGACGATATGGTTTTTGAGGCTTGGAAACATTACAAATATGCTTTC
>JBPOJO010000331.1:0-1759 GCA_052033485.1 Bacteroidota bacterium
TTGCTTGCCTTTATAAATGCTGCGCCACCATAAATATTGCGCCGAAGCCGAACCAATGGTCATTAAAAAAGCAAACCATATTTGAAATTTATTGTAAAATTCGACTTGGTCGCCCGGAGGCGCAAGTTTAGATTCAATGCCGACAAAACTTAACAGCTTATTATACACGGGAATAGAAGTCGGAATAATGATTTGAAAAGCGGAAACCAAAAGCACCAAAACACCGATAAAAATCCAAAATTCTCCGCTGCTGACTTTCGGTTCTTCTTCTGTTTTGCCCGCGCCCATGGCTTTCCAATTCTTTATTAACAAAAAAGTTGCAAGCAGGGTAAAAAACATTAAATAAAGCAAAAGTTGTCCCGAAAGACCCAAATCGGTAAAAGAATGAACGGAGGCTTCCCCTAAAATTCCGCTTCGTGTAAGGAAAGTTGAGTATAAAACCAAAATAAATGTTAAAATTGTTAATAAGCCTGCCCAACGCAAAGACATAGCGTTTTTGGCATGACTTGTCATAAGGTGAATGGCTGCCACCATTACTAACCAAGGGACATAAACAGCGTTTTCGACCGGGTCCCAATTCCAATATCCGCCGAAATTTAAGGTTTCATACGCCCAATACGCACCCATCATGATGCCTACGCCCAAGACTGCGGCAGAAATCAGTGCCCAAGGAAAAGCGGGTTTTATCCATTCGGTATATTTTTTCAA
This sequence comes from Bacteroidota bacterium, assembly GCA_052033485.1. Taxonomy (GTDB): domain Bacteria; phylum Bacteroidota; class Bacteroidia; order Cytophagales; family Bernardetiaceae; genus JBPOJO01. The sequence continues at coordinate 709 of JBPOJO010000331.1, forward strand.
AACAATTCCGGACATGACAAAAGCAAAAGGAACGACGGTTAAGGCGAAGCCCAAAAACAAAGTCGGCGGGTGAATAACCATCCAATAGTTTTGTAATAAAGGGTTTAAGCCCGAGCCGTCAGTCGGTATGAAGTTTGGGTCTGTTTTAAAAATCTGTGCTTCGGGCATCGCATCTCGCAGCAAAATAAAAGGAGAGCTGCCGATTTTTAACTCTAAATACGGAATTACCGAGCCTAAAATCATGGAAGTCAGAAAAAATTGTACCGCATTAATGATACTCATCACGGGAGCTTCCCACTCGTCGAATTTTTTTCCTGAAAATTTTATTAAAATCGCTCCCGTTAAGACGTGCCAAAAAATCCACAAAAGAAAGCTGCCTTCCTGACCTTCCCAAAAACAAGAAATCATGTAGTGAACAGGAAGCAAATTTGAGGAATGGCTCCAAGCGTAATGATATTCATAATAATGATTGCGGATAATGGTAAAAAGTGCAACTACGGTCAATACTACCGCAACGCCGTGAATCCCGAACCATATTCGAGCAAATTTTTTCCAACTTTCTTGCTCAGTCTTGTCTTTGTCTCCGAAACTTTTCCAATATCCGAATGCGGCAACTAACGAAGCCGTGAATGACAAGACGACGAAAAAATGCCCCGCTTGTCCGATGATTTCTCTCAAACTCATCTTTAATGTTTGTCTGTTTGGGGCAAAATTAGGCAGTGAGCTTGCATTTTCCTAATGATTTTGCTTAAATATTTCAAAATTTTGAATTTTTGACGAGGCACAGCAAGCCAAAGTAATTACTTTAAATTTTTGAAGACTGTTTACTTTCGTTCAAAACATTCGATTCATGTTTACAAAATAAATTTTGTGCTAAAATTTTTGATTTGAATTTTTTAGCTAAATTGCCACAAAAATGCCTCAAATATGAACAATCTGAAGTTTCTTTTGTATTTCTTAACAATCACCTTGCTCTTAGTTTTTTTCGGACTTTTTGCGCGAAATAACAGGAAAGTGAAACCTGCTTTTTATTATTGGAAAACAACGGATT
>JBPOJO010000140.1:0-8851 GCA_052033485.1 Bacteroidota bacterium
GGCGTGGGAAGAAAATTCTAAAGTTAAAAATTGGTGCATTGAGCAAACCCAAACGCATTTTCCGCACATGAGCGAAGCACAAAGAGAGGCTTTTTATGATATAAAAATCAAAGGCTTTTTTTCCACATACAATGCTTTCGCCCTTGAAATGCCCGAAATCAACACCGCCGAACTCTATAATTTGCAACTTTCCGCCAAAGCAATTCTCATGCAGGCAGCTCAAAAAATGAAAAATCGCATTTTGAACAGCGGTGATTCGCTTTTGGTCAAAAAATATTGGACGTGGAACGGGCTGAAAACGCAAATTCAAAAAGCGGAAGAAATGAGTGAAAAAGTGCGCATTGAAAAAGGTATCAAACTCGATTCGCTCAAAGCCGAAAATGAAAATTTAGAAAAAGAACTCTCCGCAAAATCACATTCTTTCGCCTCTTTGACCGATAAAAAGCAAATTTCTTGGAAAGATATTCAGAAAAAACTCAAAAAAGGTGAAGCCGCGATTGAGATTGTTCGCGTAAATAAATTCGGCGTTTTGAAAATCGTAACCGACACTTCCGATGTTGCGAAAGCCCCGAATTTTCCGACTTATCCGCTGTATGATTTGACCGATACCGTTTATTATGCTGCTTTGATTGTCAAAAAGAAAAGCAAAATGCCCGAACTTGTTTTGCTCAAAAACGGCAATGATTTGGAAAAAAAATACGCTTTTTACCAAAAAAATTCGGTCATTTATAAGCGCGAAGATGCCGTTTCTTACAATGAATTTTGGAAACCGATTGCCGAAAAATTAACAAAAATTAAAAAAGTTTATTTTTCTCCCGACGGCGTTTACAATCAAATTTCCGTCAATACTTTGCAAAATCCCGAAACAAAAAAGTATGTTTTGGACGAAATTGAATTGCATTTGCTCACCAATACGAAAGACCTTTTGTCCTTCGGCAAGTCGGAAAACAAAAACTACAAAGCCGAACTTTTAGGCTATCCGATTTATGATTTGCAGACGCAAAACGAGAATCAGGCGCGAAAAAGAGAATTAGAAGCGGACACGACTCGCGCTTTTGCCAATTTTCAAAAGGTGAGTTTATTGCCCGGCACAAAAAAAGAAATTGAGGATATTTCTTCCATTTTGAAAGAAAAAAATTACGGTTTGCAAATTTTGTCGGAAAAAAATGCGACGGAAGAGAATATTAAAAAAGTCAAAAACCCTAAAATTTTACATTTTTCAACACACGGATTTTTTATTGATTCAAAAGAAAAAAATGAAAAAATTAATCCGATGTTGCGTTCGGGTTTGTTGCTCACGGGCGTGAGCGATTACACGCGCGCGGAAATCAAACCCGATACGGAAGACGGCATTTTGACGGCGCAAGAGGCGGCAAATTTGGATTTGGACGAGACGGATTTGGTCGTTCTTTCCGCCTGCGAAACGGGTTTGGGCGACGTGAAAGCGGGCGAGGGCGTGTATGGCTTGCAGCGAGCGTTCAAAGTCGCGGGCGCGAAAACGCTCGTCATGTCGCTTTGGAAGGTCGACGACGCGGTTACGCAAAAATTGATGACGGCTTTTTACAAAAAATTTGCCGAGTACAACAACGCAAGAAAAGCCTTTAAAGAAGCACAAGCGGACATCAAAAAGCAGTATCCCGAACCGTATTTTTGGGGCGCGTTTGTGATGTCGGGCGAGTAGGCGGTTCTGTGGTTTGGCGTGTGAAATGTATCGTCGGCTTTCGGTCGGCGATTTTTTTTTGCCCATGTTTGCTCTGCTAATTATTTGCTTATCAATTGCTTGCAAAAAAAACATGCGAAAAAAAATTTGCGGAAGGAGAAAAAAGAGGTGTTTTGCCGCCGAACGGTATTGTGCAAAAATTTGCCTGTTTTTAGGAAACCGAACGAACTTGTAATGAAATCAATGGGATTAAACGGAAAATGTCTTTGTCGTTGGTTTTCTCAAACCGCAACAAAGACATTTGTGAAATACTGACATGAAAATTGACAAGAAAACTAAATGCGAATTGCTAAAATCGTGATATCATCGCGTTGTTTCTCGTACTGTTTGTGTTCGTTAAGAAATGCTTCAAAAGCCTTATGTTGTTCATTAAAGGGCTTTTTGAAAATTTCTTTAATCAATTCTTTGACCGCTTTTGAGCCGACTTTCTCGCGTTTTTCATTGTTTTGGTCTGCATAACCGTCCGTTGTAAGGTACAAAACGGTATTCGGCGGCACGGTAATGACTTGGTCTTGGAAAGCCGTTTCTTCATTTTGCGACCCGCCGATAGATTTTCTGTCACCTTTCAATTCGACAAAATTTTCGTCGTTGATGACATAAAGCGGTCTTTTTGCCCCGCAGAAAGTAATGAGCGTGTGTGCGTCGTTGTCGGGGGATTTTTCAGTTCGCATCAAACAAACGTCCATACCGTCCCGGTTTTCTTTTTCGTCTTGTTTTAAGGCTTTTACAATGGCTTTGTTCAAATTTTTGAGAATTGCAGCGGGTTGATAAACCGCCTTTTGATTGACAATTTCGTTGAGCAAAGTTGAGCCAATCATGGACATAAACGCACCCGGTACACCATGTCCCGTACAATCCACGACTGCGCAAAAAGTCATGTTATTGACCGTTGCAGTCCAATAAAAGTCGCCCGAAACAATATCTTTCGGCAAGAAAAATATCATGGTATCGGGGAATGCTTTTTGGAAAATGTTCATCGCAGGAAGTACGGCAAATTGAATTCGTTCGGCATATCGAATACTGTCGAAAAGGTTCGTATTGATTTGAGCAATTTCGGTATTGACCGCTTCAAGCAATTCTTTTTGCGAACGCATAATTTCTTGCGTAGCCATCAATTCCTCATTGTTTTGCCTTAATTCTTCCTCACTTGCCAACAATTCTTCGTTTTTGACGCGAATTTGCTCTTGTTGCTCTCTAATTTCAACATTTTGTTTGGCAAGTACGCGATTAGCTTTTTGTTTTTGGTAAAAAGCGAAACCGACGGCAATGAAAACGAACAAAATCAAACCGTAGAAATAATAATTGTACTTCTGAATACGCTCTTGTTCGCTGAGCATTTGGTCTTTCAATTTTTTATCGGATTCAAGAAGCTCCAACGCCTTTTGTTTTTCTTTTTGCTCTAATTCCTTTTGCTTAATAGTAGAGGCTTGCAATTCTTTTTCTTTTTCCAAGTCATCAATTTGCCTTTGTCTTTGTTCTTCTTTCAAACGCCCTTCCGTAATTTCGAGGGTTTGCAGTGCGCGCTCTTTTTCAAGTTTTTGATTGTAAATTTGCGTGTTTTGCAATTCTTTATCGCGCGTCAAGAGAGCAAGTTGTTGTTGTTGCAACTGAATTTCACCTTGTTTTTTCTCCGTTTCAAGCTGTAATTGTTTCAATTCAAGTTCCTTTTTTTCTTGGTCAGCCATTAAAAGTTTGAACTCGTTTTCTTTTTTTTCGGCAGCAATAATTGCAGCTTGTGCCGCTTCCGCCTCTTTTTGTTTTTGCGTTTCGATTTGTTCTTTCAAATCTTGGTATTTTTTGTATGCCTCTTGCGAGCGTTTGAAGTCGCCCATGGCAGAAAAAATTTCGGATTGAATCTTGTAACTTTCGGCAAGTTGCTCGTAAGTTTTATTTTGAATACCCATTTCAATCGCGGTTTCGACCTCTTCAAGAGCCAAATCATTTTGATTCGCAACATAATCGCAAGCGGCGAGATAATTGTACGAAGAGGCTATTCCCTCTTTGTCGTTATTTTTTTCGTGGACGGTCAAAGCATCTTTGAAATAAGATTTAGCCTTTTTAAAATCGCCCAAGTTCACCTGCACAACGCCCATATTGTCCAAAACAACGGCATCTGCGCCTCTTTTTTCCGCATTGATTTTGGCAAGCATATCTAAGGCAGTTCTGAAAAATTCGACTGCTTTTGCGTTATTTTTGCTTTGTTTGTAGAGAAACCCGATGTTGTTGGCAACCAAAGCGTGTTCGAGCGAGCCGTTTTTGCTTGTTCCGAGCATTTGATAGCGTTCGAGGCTGTATTTCAGGGCAGTTTCAAAGTCCGATTTTTCTTTTGAGCAAAGACTCAAATCCTGCAAAGCCGATGAAGCTTCGTTATTGTTGTTGTTTGCACGGCTGATTTGCAAAATTTTTGCATAATTTTGCTCCGCAGTCGGCAAATCTTGCAAAATGAACGAGCAATCGGCAAACCCTTTTAAGGCGCGCAACTGATAGGGAATTTCTTTTCCGTCGTTAAAAATTTTCAAGGCTTCGGAGTAATGTTCTTTGGCTTTTTGAAAAGCTTTCCACGCCTTATATACATCTCCGATGTTGACGTGCTGCAAGCCGATTTTTTTCTTATTTGACAAGAGTTCGTAGAGGACAAGGCTTTGCAAAAAGTAGCTTGTCGCGCCGCCGAAATCTTTTCTGTCAAAAAGAATATGCCCCATATTTTCGCAGGCATAGGCTTCGGACGACCTGTCACTCAGCTTTTTAGAAGTTTCAATCGCCATAGAAGCATATAAATACGCTTTTTCATATTCCTTGCCGGCGCGTTGCAAATCGGCAATTCGGCAGAGAAGATTAACTTTGTCGGCATCTTCTTTGGCGTTGGAAAGTTTAGAAATAAGCTCTTCGGTGGTTTGTGCAAAAGCGTTCATACAGCCGAAAATCATGAGCGCGAAAAATAATACTTTTTTCATGGTCGCTGCAATTAATTTTGTAAATTTCTTCTGTGAAATGATTTACTTACAAACCATTTCACTATCGGAACTAAAATTAGCACTTTACTTTGAGAAATCCAAAATTTTTTTTAAATTATTTTTTGAATTGCGTTTTTTTTCGATAAAACCGATGTTTAAGTAAGTTAAAACAAGGACAGGGTTCAAGATATATTATCACAAACATTATTTTGTAATTTCTTTTTGAGCAAAAAAATGAAAAAAAATGAATGTCGCCGCCTTAGTTCGCTTTTTTACAAAAAAATAAAACCTTGCATAACAGTTGTTTGTGAAGAAACAATATGGGTTGTTTTACAAAGACTGTTCAGGTTCGCCCCAAAAATTCCCCCGTTTTTAGGTCAAAAAACGGAATAATTAGGGACGTTTTTTAATGAGTATTATGTCCTTTAATTTGACTTTTTCGAGAGCGTTTTGGGTTTCATTTTCGGAAAAAGACTGCGAAAAATTAGCAATTGTAAAAATAGATTTGGTCAAGCCGGTTCTGTTATTAGCTTTAATTATGGACTTGATTTTGCCGACTTTTTGAAGTGAATTATTTTCTTTTTCTGCGAGAAATTGCTTTGTTTTTCCAATTATTTGCAGGTCTTATGGACAAGTTCTCCTCTTTTTTTGCTCTATTCATAACACAAAAGTAGGGAGAACTTTTTTATTTTTTTTTGAACAGCCTATGTTTGAAATACTCATTTTCTACTGTTAGTTCTTCAATTACTCTGTTTTTGTCGTCGTTTCGTCCCAAATTCCATCCTCCAAAACCATTTTTTGCAAAATCAATCAAATTTAATAGCTTTCACGGGTGAAATTTTTCCGATGAAAAAAACGGGAATAAACAACACCAAAAAAATCAATAAGGCGATACAAATATTCGCCGCCGCAATAAATTCGACATCAAAAACAAACGGAACACTGCTCATATAGTAGCTGCGCGGGTCGAGTGGTATGATTTTATATTCACTTTGACAATATCCGAAACCAAGTGCAAGCAAATTTCCTAATAATAATCCCTTGATAATGAGGCGAATACCCGTATAAAAGAAAATTTTTTGTACCGAAAAATTGTTCGCGCCCATTGCCTTCAATATGCCAATCATTTCGATACGCTCCGTAACCATTATCAATAAAACTGAAATAACGTTGAAACACGCCACAAAAAGTATGATTATCATAAAAATCAGTACATTTCTCCGCAACATAACAAACCAATCAAAAAAATGTCTGTGTGTGTCCGTAATTTTTTCGGCATAAATGTCATAAGGCAATTCCTCATTCACCGTTTCAAAACACTCCTCCAATTGTTCAAAATCCGGCAAAGAAATTTCTATTCCGCTCACAAGCGTATCTTGCCAATGATTAATTTGCTGCAAAAGTCGAATATCGCAATAAGCAACATATTCGTCAAATTCTTCTATATCAGTCGAATACAAACCGACAACCTTCATTTTGCGATAACGAGGCGGATTTTGAACAAAAAAAACAACCAATTCATCGCCTATTTTTGCACTTGTTTTTTCAGCAAGGTGCTTACTGATAAGGATTTGCATGGCAGGTGTTGTGTCCGCGAAGTTGAGAAAATCCCCTTCGACAAGCAATTTTTCCTTGACATGAATGCTTTTTTTGTCTATACCTTTCATCATCACACCCGCAACTTCTTCTTCGGTTTTCAGAAGTGCAGTTTTGCTGACAAAAATATTTTTTCTTGCCCCGTCAATGCCTTGTAAGTCGTTTAAAAATAATGCATTATGAACAGAAATCGGCAAACTTTCACTTGAATTGTTGAGGTCAAACTTTCCGAGCGTGATGTGCCCCGACATCGCAAAAAGGCGGTCGGTTATGTGCCGGCGAAATCCGACAAAAATCGAATAACTGACTACCGTTACGGCGAGCGCAAGCGCAATGCTGCCGACCGCAACGGGCATCACGACGGAAGAAAAACGCTTGCTTTTCTGCTCTTTTAATTTTTTTGCAATAAAAAATTGCCAATTCATTGCTCTCTATTTAGGCTGCAAAATCACAAAGGGAATAATCATTTCTTCTAAGGAAACGCCGCCGTGTTGAAAAGTATCCTTGTAATATTTGACATAATGATTGTAATTGTTCGGGTAAGCGAAAAAATAATCCTCCGTCGCAAAAACATAAGATGTCGTAACATTGACTTTCGGGAGAAAAAATTGCTCCGGCTTTTTCGCCACAATGACGTTTTTGGGCTGATAATTCAAATTTTTGCCCTGTTTGTAGCGCAAATTCGTGTTCGTTTCGCGGTCGCCGATGATTTTATAGGGATTTTTTGTGCGAATAGTGCCGTGGTCGGTCGTAATGACCAAAATATCTCCCGCCTCGGCAATTTTTTTCAAAATATCCAAAAGATGCGAATGTAAAAACCATGCTTTCGTAACGGCGCGATAAGCCGACTCGTCATGAGCAAGTTCGCGCACCAAATTCGTGTCCGTTCTTGCGTGCGAGAGCATGTCTACAAAGTTGAAAACAAGGGCATTGAGACGATTATCCAATAAATTACTGAAATTGTCGGAGAGATTTTTTGCCTGATGATAGCGAATAATTTTGTGATAAGAACAAGCCACGTGCCCCATGTCGCACTCCTCTAATAAGGCTTTCAACATTTCTCCCTCGTAGTCATTTTTATTGCCTTCTTCGTCATCACCGACCCACCATTCGGGGTGCTCCTCGTAAATTTCGAGCGGCAGCATACCCGAAAAAATGGCATTTCTTGCATAAGCAGTAGTTGTCGGCAAAATAGAATAATACATTTCTTCCTGCAACACACGGAAATAGTCGGAAATAATTTCTTCCAAAATTTTCCATTGGTCAAAACGTAAATTGTCAATCAGGATAAAAAATACCCTTTTGTCGGGGTGTTCCTCCAAAAGCGGCAAAACTTTTACCGGAATCAAATCGTGCGACATGACGGGACGCTCGTCGTCTTCCGCATCGTTGAGCCAATATTCATAGTTTTCGCGAATAAATTTTGCAAAAGTAACATTAGCCTCTTGTTTTTGAGTTTCGAGTACTTCTTGCATACTTTTGTATTCCGTTCGCTCAATTTCAAGTTCCCAAAAAACAAGTTTGCGATACACTTCCGTCCATTCGGCGAACGACAGTTCGTCTGAAAAAGCCATGCTGATATTGCGGAAATCTTGTCGGTAACCGCTGTTTGTTTTTTCGGAAACCAACTTTTTACTTTCCAATATTTTTTTGACGGACAACAAAATTTGATTCGGATTGACAGGTTTTATGAGGTAATCCGCTATGCGTGAGCCGATTGCTTCCTCCATAATATTTTCTTCCTCGCTCTTGGTAATCATGACGACGGGCAAATTCGGGCGGATAATTTTGATTTTAGTCAAAACTTCCAAGCCGTTCATGCCGGGCATATTTTCATCGAGAAAAACTACGTCAAAATGTTCGTTTTCGCACTTTTCGACGGCTTCTTGCCCGTTATTGACAGCGACAACATCGTAGCCTTTTTTTTCCAAAAATAAAATATGCGGTTTGAGCAAATCTATTTCGTCGTCTGCCCAGAGGATTTGAAATTTCGGTTGCATGATGTTTTGATTAAAAGCGAAAAGTATTTTTTCGCTGCGTCTTTGGCGCAAATCTAATTATTTTTCTCAAAGAAAAAAATTTTGAAAAATAAAGGTGTTGAAGGTTGTGAAAAAACAACCGAGTGTTCCGCAAACTTGAACATTTTTTAGAAAAATTTTGTATTTTTGCAAAAATGAAAGCACAATGAAATTAAAAAGAGAAGATTTACAACTTTTACCGGTCGGGCAACAAAATTTTCAAACGCTAAGGTCAACGGGAAGATTGTATGTAGATAAAACCGAGTTGATTAACTGTTTAATTCATGACGGCAGTATTTTTTGGTTTCTTGCGCGCCCGCGTCGTTTCGGTAAATCATTATTAATCAGTACATTAAAAGAAATTTTTTTAGGCAAAAAAGAACTGTTTTCGGGATTGTATATAGAGGATAAAATTATTTGGGAAGAGTATCCCGTAATTCATTTAGATTTCAGCAAAATCGGCTTTCAAACTTTGGGCTTGGAAAAAGCGATTCACCGATGCCTTAACATAATTGCGGAGGAATACGAAATTGTGTATGAAGAAACGGAAATCAATACGAAAT
>JBPOJO010000092.1:0-2443 GCA_052033485.1 Bacteroidota bacterium
GTGCAAATAACGGACAATCAAAAGGCAGGCATTGAAACGCATTTTTATTTTCTTTGGAAAATTCAGGAAGGGGCGCAACACCTTGAAGAAAACTTCAAAGAAGCGGTGTCGGAGATAAAATATGCGGGCATCGGAGGCGAACGCTCTGCCGGTTGCGGCGAAATTGCCGATGTTGTATTTTGCGATTTTCCTGCGTTCAAGTTTTCAGAAACCGACGAAAAAAAATATTGTGCCATGTCGCTTATTTTTCCGAAAAACCAAGACGAGTTTAATGCCGTTCAGTATTTTGATTTAATCAAAAGGGGAGGGCGTGTATTGGGCGAATCAAACGGAAAAAAATTAAAAACCTGCAATTTGATTGCCGAGGGTGCTGTTTTGACTGCACCGATTGAAGGAAAAATTACGGAGATACAGCCTGATAATTGGCATCATAAATATCTTCGTTACGGAAAAAATTTGTCGCTTCCGATGCACCCTAAATGGATAAAAAGATGAAAAAGTTGCAAAATAACTTCAAGTTTGAACTCACGACCTTGTCGCCTGTAGCAGTTACGACGGGGGATACACTTTCACCTGTCGGAGATTTTTTCGTTTCAGGCAAACAGTTTTGCTTGATTGACCAAGAAAAATTTTCAAAATTGTTATTCGACAGGAATTGTTTGGAGCATTTTAGGTCAGGTATTTACGCGCTGCGAGATGACAACAAAAACGGCTTTTTTCAAAACTTTTTTAAAAAACATTTGCCGGGCGAAAACATCGAAGATTATGTTGAATCAAAGCGAAAATATACGGGCAAAGGGAATGTAACAAGTGCGAAAAAAATCATTCGCAATGCTGACAAGCCTTATATTCCCGGCAGCACCTTAAAAGGTGCGATAAAAACGGCTTTATTTTGGGATTTTCTGATGCAGAATCCGCATGAGTTGGCAATGTTTATTGAATACTGTCTAAAAAAACAGCGTGGTGACGCATTTAAGGAATTTTCTCGCATTGAAGAAAAGATTTTTGGAAAGTTGATGAATAAAGACGCACCGCAGCCTTTTTCTTTGCTCAGGCTGACCGATACCGGTCTTCTAAGCGACGAACAGACGGAAGTTTTGGGAACGCAAAGGTATCATCTGCTGAGAGAAGATGCTAAAATCCCCGTTTCGACCGAGGCAATCAAACGCAACGTGAAGACAAGTTTTGATATATCATTACACCTTTCGGACAAAAAGACAATCCCGCATCTCGATTTTCTTTTCAAAGAAAACGTTGATATTAAAGAGCTCCTCAAAAAAATCAACGCTTTTTCTTTGGCTTCGATTGAAGGCGAGTTAGAAGTCTTGTCGGGAAAAGAACACTTGGCTAATTATCGGAAGATTGTCCGTAAGTTAAAACGTGTCATTCAAGACTCGGAAGACGGCACAACAGCCTACCTCCGCATCGGCTCGGGCAAAACTTTTTTTGATAATTCTGTCGGCTTGGCGATACTCGCTTACGGAAAAGACGGCAAAGAATTTCAATCTTTTCGGGAATTGTTTTTCAGCAAAAATGCCAAAGGAAAATATTTTCCGATAACAAGAACACTTGCCGAAATTGAAACAGAAGAAGGCAAATCTGCGCTTATGCCGCTCGGTTGGATTAAAATTTCATTGTTAAACCAAAAATAAAACCTCTGCATCATGGCTAAAATTTTGATAACTTTTCTCGGAAAACCTATTAAGGGTGATTATGACAGGTACTATTATCAATTTGATAATCAGCCGACATCAAAACTCAAAACCTCGCTTTTTGCGCACTTTTTGCATGAGAAGTTTAAGTTTGACAAAATTATTGTCTTGGGAACTCAGCAGTCGTGTTGGGACAATTTTTACGCAACTTTTGTCGGGGATAATTACAACACAGACACCTTGGGTAAGTTATGTGATTTCAATTCAAAAAGTAAGGACGACGAAAGTGTTTTGATTGACTTGGAAAAAGAGTTGGCGAATGATTGGAATTTGGACGTTAAGACTATTCTGCTCCAAAAAGGGAAGAATGACGAAGAACTTCAATTTAACTTTGAACAAGTTCTTTCCATTGAAAACTATTTGAACAAAAACGATAAACTCTGCGTAGATATTACACATTCATACCGCTCAATTCCCTTTTATACGCTTACCTCTGTCATGTACCTGCGAGAAATCAGCAGTGTGAAAGGAATTGAAGTGGACGGTATTTTCTATGGAATGGAGGCAGACGATGACACAGAGCCTGCAACTTGCGTAGATTTGAAGATAATTCTCAATTCTTATGAATATCTCAAAGCTGCGGATAATTTTATTAAATTCGGCAATACGCAAAGTATGGTTGCGCTCCCAGAGTTCAAAGATGACAAAGACCTTGTGAATAAGATTAATATGCTGTCAAAAAGTTTCAGTACTTGCCGAGGAAATCAACTGATTGAAGGAAGACATTATCC
>JBPOJO010000028.1:0-12814 GCA_052033485.1 Bacteroidota bacterium
GCTAAAGCGCGCGGTACACTCCGGCTAAACAATTACAAATTTTTTTATTTTTTTTTATTTTCCGAATTAATTTTTGTATTTTTGAAATCTAACAAACAAAGCATGATAAAAATTTTTACTGTCATTGCATTCTGTATCTGTCGAAATTTATGTTTTCACAAATCACTGAAAAAAAATATATTAGCCCTTGTTTGTGCAAACACAAATTACGCAGGGGCACTTTCTCGGGCATTCAGACACGTGCCTGCAAGCGTACGAAAATGTGCGAAATTCGCGCTTTATCTTTTTTTAATGCTTTCATTTTCAAGTATTTATGCGCAAAACAAAAATATTTTGGACAGCCTGAAAAAAATAACGACAAACGGCAACCTGCACGACAGTACGCGCACGGCAGCGCAGGTGAAAATTGCCGTAGAATTTTTGAAAACGAACCCTGATACTTGTATTTTAATTTTAAAACCGCTTTTGACGCATTGCCAAAGAAAAAAATACACAAACTTGGAGGGCAAAACATCACAAGGACTTGCCAATGCCTTTTTTGCCAAAAAAGATTTTGACAATGCTTTTAACTTTTTTTCGCTTGCTGCCGACAATTTTTTAGCTGTAAAAGATTTTTCTAATGCCTTTCTCTGCAACTCCTCCCTTTTGCGCACAATGTATATGCAGGGGCGAAATTCAGATATGCTTGTCTATACCAAAAAAGGAATTGATATTGCCGAAAAGTCTAAAAATAAAAATTTTATTGCCGAAGTGCACTTTCACCATGCTTTTGTTTGTAAAGAATTAGGAAAATATACCGAGGCGCTGATTTACTGCCAAAAATCACTCTCTATTACCGAAGAAGTCGGAAATCAATACCTGACGGGAAGCAATCTCAACAACATGGGTATCATTCACGGAATGCTCCTGAACAACGAAGAAGCACTAAAATATTTTCAAAAATCACTGATAGTTTTTGAGCAAATTAACAATATTGAAATGAAAGGCGAGTTACTGAATAATATTTCGGTCATTTACGGCAGAATGAATTTAGAAGAGCAAGAATTAAGCTATTTAGAAAAAGGACTTGTGCTAAAAGAAGCGGCGCAAGACAAACGCGGTTTGGCTTTGATGTTGAGCAACTTGGCAGAAAAATATCACCAAAAAGACTCTGCAAAATCCTCCGAATATTTTAAAAAAGCGGAAAAATATGCTGCCGAAGAAAACGATTTTCAGCGTTTGATTTACATTTATGCGAATTGGGCGGAAATGTATAATTTTTATAAACAATACCCCAAAGCCTTAGTTCTTGCCCAACGCGCGTTTGATTTAGCGAAACAAAATCAAAGAACTGCCGAAATACTGTATTGTGCAGATATGCTTTATGGGATATACAAAAACTTGGGAAATATGGATTCTGCACTTCAATATCACGAATTGGCACGCAGCACTAAAGACAGTATTTTTAATCTTGAAAATACAAAAACAATCGCAAATTTAGAATCGAAATTTGCTTTGGAAAAAAAGGAAAAAGAATTGGCTCTTTTGAATAAAGACAATCTTTTGAACAAAATGTTGGCTGAAAAAAAGGCAAAAGAGTTGGAAATCATTAAAAAACAAGCCGAAGCACAGCGTTTAGAGGAGTTGGCGCGTACCGAAAAAGACCAAAGAAAGGCTGACAGTTTGTTGAATCTTGCGCAAAAAAATCGCTTGGAAGCGCAAAATTTGCAGATACAAAAAGAAAAACAGGAGTTGGAAATTATCGCCGAACGAGAATCCCAAAAGAGAATTCAGTATACCTATTTCGGTATTTTTGCAACCTTAATTGTCGTTTTGTTGCTAATCGGCATCGGTTTTAAGCAAAAACAAGCTGATAACCGAAAACTTTCCGCTCAAAATGCAGAAATTTTGAAACAAAACGAGCAAATCAAAGCTCAACAGTTTGAAATTGCAGAGAAAAATGACTCCCTCAACGTCGTCAATGAGGAGCTTAAACAGCAGCACGAAGAGTTGTTAGTTTTGAATGAAAGCTTAGAATTCCAAAAGAAAACCGTTGAAATGACCTATTTTCAACTCAAAAATACAAGCGAGCAATTAGAAAAAAGTATTCAATATGCGTCTCATATTCAGTCCGTTGTCATGCCGGAGGAGTCGAATTTGCGCGCTTTTTTTTCGGATTTGTTCATTATTTTTCGACCTCGCGACGTAGTTTCGGGCGATTTTTATTGGTTTTCACAGATTTCGGAGCAACACGCAGTTTTTAGCCTCGCCGATTGTACGGGGCACGGCGTTCCGGGTGCGTTCATGAGTATGCTCGGCGCGACGCTTTTGCACGAAACAGTTAATGTTAAAAAAGTTACGGACGACCCCGCACGGATTTTAAAAAATGTACACAATGCAATTCGCAAAATTCTCAAACAAGCGGAGAAAAAAAATAATGACGGAATGGACATTTCAATTTGTGTTTTCAAAAAAAATATTGAAAACAAAACAGTTGAAATGATTTACGCGGGCGCAAAATCGAGCATGAGTTATGTAGTGGAAGGGGAAATTTTTGAAATTAACGGCGACAGGCAATATTTAGGCGGGGAAAATTTGAAACAAGATTTCAATAATTTTTACTACAATTTGCCGCAAAACAGTACTTTTTACCTCTATACGGACGGGTTTCAAGACCAAAATAATCCCGACAGAAAAAAAATCGGCGGCAGAGTTTTCAGAGAATTATTGCTCAATATTTCAGAAGACGGCTTTACCAAACAAAAAACTTGCTTGGAAAAATATTTGTCGAGTCATCAAGAAAATTCGGAGCAACGCGATGATATTTCGGTGGTCGGTTTGCGATTGTGAGGTACAACAAACAGGCTGACTTTGCCGTTCTAAAACACAAGGTTGACAGCTCGGGTACACACGGGCTAAACGGTTACAAAATTCCTTAAAAGACAAACAAAATTCGGCGTGTAGAGTTTTAACAACACATTTTACAATACAACCGAAAATGAATAAATACCATGAAATCTTTTCTTTTCGTCTTTTCCGGTCTTTTGGCGGCTTTTTTTTATCAAAATATTTTTGCGATGCAGCATCATAAAGAGGATAAATTTATTGTTGTCGGCGGCGGCTGTTTTTGGTGTACGGAAGCTGTTTTTCAACGAGTGAAGGGCGTAAATGCCGTTGAATCAGGTTATTCGGGCGGAAAAACTAAAAACCCGACTTACAAAGAAATTTGCACCGGCACAACGGGGCATGCCGAAGTTATCAAAATTTATTACAATGAGTCTACAATTTCTTTGGAACAATTGTTGGAAATTTTTTTTCTCACACACGACCCTACAACGCTCAACCGACAAGGTAATGACACCGGCACGCAGTATCGCTCCGTTGTTTTTTTTGCGAATGAAAAGGAGAAAGAAATTGCAGAAAAAGTTAAAAAGTCTTCCGCAAAATATTACACTTCCCCGATTGTTACTGAAATTTCGCCCTTGCTGAATTTTTTTAAGGCTGAAGATTACCATCAAAATTATTACAACGAAAATTCGTCGCAGCCCTATTGTCAAATGGTTGTTTTGCCGAAAATTCAAAAGTTTGAAAAACTTTTTAAGGATAAAAAATAATCCGCAAAAAAAAGAACTGACATATCTTGTTGTCAGTTCTTTTTTAAAATACCTTTTTATTTCTAATTTTCCTCCAAAAACGGATAACGATAATTTACAGGCGGCACAAAAGTTTCTTTGATTGAGCGCGGACTGACCCAACGCAAAAGATTTAATTTTGAACCCGCTTTATCGTTCGTTCCCGATGCACGCGCGCCCCCGAAAGGCTGTTGCGCTACCACCGCACCTGTCGGTTTGTCATTGATGTAAAAATTGCCGGCTGATTGGAAAAGACGTTTCGATGCCAACTCAATTGCATAACGGTCTTGTGAAAAAATCGCTCCCGTTAGTGCATAGGGCGATGTTTCGTTGACTAATTGAAGAACCGAATCAAATTCGTCTTTATGATATACATATATACCTAAAACAGGTCCGAAAATTTCTTCACTCATTAATTTTGCATATCGGTTGCTGACTTGAATCACCGTAGGCTCAATAAAATAGCCGACCGATTTATCGCATTTTCCGCCGTAAATTAATTCGCCATCCGAACGGAGTGCGTCGTCAATGTATTTTTCAATTCTGTTGAAAGCATTTTCGTCAATTACCGCATTGATAAAATTAGAAAAATCCTCTGTGCCGCCCATTTTCATCGATTCCAAGTCGCGAATCATGAATTTTTGAACATCTTCCCACATACTTGAGGGGATATATGCACGCGATGCCGCCGAACATTTTTGTCCCTGATATTCAAACGCTCCGCGAACCAAAGCCGTCGCAACAGTTTGCGCGTCTGCCGATTCATGCGCCACAACAAAATCTTTTCCGCCTGTTTCGCCGACAATACGCGGATAAGTTTTGTAAATGTGAATATTTTGACCGATATTTTTCCAACATTCCTGAAAAACACCCGTGCTGCCCGTAAAATGTATGCCGGCAAAATCAGGGTGTTTGAAAATAACATCTGCCGTTTCGGGACCGCGCGTATAGACCAAATTAATTACGCCTGCGGGCAATCCTGCCTCCATTAATATTTCCATTATGACTCTTGCCGCATAAATTTGCGTGAAAGCAGGTTTCCAAACGACAACATTTCCCATCATCGCGGGTGCTGTCGGCAAATTGCCCGCTATCGCCGTAAAATTGAAGGGAGTGAGGGCGTAAACGAAACCTTCGAGAGGGCGATGCTCCATTCTGTTCCAAACTCCTTCAGAAGAAGTCGGTTGCTCCCGATAAATTTCCTGCATAAAATAAACGTTAAAACGCAGAAAATCAATCAATTCACAAGCCGAATCAATTTCAGCCTGATACGCATTTTTCGATTGGCAAAGCATCGTTGCGGCATTAATTTTGGCGCGATACGGTCCTGCAATTAAGTCTGCCGCTTTTAAAAAAATAGCTGCGCGATGCTCCCAAGCAAGATTTTCCCAACGATGTTTGGCTTTTTTTGCCGCGTCAATCGCGTTGATAACCGTCATGCCGTCGCCGATGTGATAGTGCCCGAGGGTGCGAATATGCTCGTGAGGAGGCGAAATTCGACCGAGATTACCGGTGCGAACTTCCTTGCCGCCGATGTACATCGGCACGTCTATCACCTCTTTTCGCATCGCGGCAATTTGATTTTTGAGAGCGATTTTTTCCGGAGAACCCGGCGCGTAAGTTTTTACGGGTTCGTTTTTCGGAAAAGGTACATTAAAAAAACCGTAAGACATAGTGTATTTTATTAAACGTTAGCAAATTTTATCACAATGAATTTTTTTAAAAAATCATAACGAATTAGCCGACTTGCCAAACATTGTATCGCGAGATATCAACTTGCGACCTTAACGTTTTAAAAAACAAGCTGATAACTTGCGGTACACTCGGGCTTTATTGTTACAAAAAATCAAAATTGTTTTCAAAAAAATTCGATGCTTTCTTTTCAAAAGCAAACTTATTAAAAAATTGCGTAAGTAATTCATTTGAGAAAATTTATTTCTCAAAACTTGAAATTTTTTATCTATTTTGCCCGAGTGTATAGCGAGCTTTTGTTAGCGGATTTAAGGAGGAAGATATCCTAAGCGAATAAGTAAGGTCGCAAGCTAAAGCACCCGATACACTATTTTGCAAGCCGGCTAAACAGCTACAAATTTTTTATCCAATGTTGCCGACCGAAAACCTTTCGATTTCAAACGTCTGCGTTTGTTTTGCTTTTATCTGTCGAATAAATTTGTAAAAAAAAAATTAGTATTATTTTTGCTCAAAACTTAAAAAAAGCATACATATTTGCAAAAAAATGACAGATTGCCATGAGTGAAAAAAGGTTCAATATTCTTTATCTCGACGACGAGGGGAGCAATCTGCGTGTTTTCAGAGCGACTTTTAAGCGTTATTACACCGTTTTTACTGCCGAAAATGAGGCAGAAGCTTTCGATATTTTAGACAATAATGACATTCACCTCGTTGTGAGCGACCAACGCATGCCCGATATGACGGGTGTGCAATTTTTGGAATTAACGGCGCAGAAATACCCGGACGTAATAAGGATAATTCTCACGGCGTATGCCGATACGCAAGACATCATTTATGCCGTCAATCGCGTGGGAATTTACCGTTTTCTGACAAAACCTTGGGCAGAAAACGACGTTCGCAACGCTCTCGAAAGTGGTTTGGAGAAATATCGCTTGAAACTCGAAAATGCGGAATTGCTCGAAGAATTGAAGGAAATGAACCGTGAAATTGCCGAACATTCGTATGTGATGGAGGAGATTAATATTGAATTAGACGGTTTGGTGCATGATTTAAGTGAAAAAAATAAAAATATAACGGACAGCATCAATTATGCAAAAAGAATACAAGATGCGATGTTGCCGAGTCGTGCTCAAATCGGCAATTTATTTTCCGAATTTTTCGTCCTTTACAAGCCTCGTGATATTGTTTCGGGCGATTTTTTTTGGCTCTCTTCAACCGAACGTTTTAAATTAATTGCGGCGGTTGATTGCACGGGACACGGCGTTCCGGGTGCATTTATGTCAATTTTGGGCGGTGTTTTGCTCAATCAAATTGTTAATTTTCACAATAATTGGTCGCCCGGTTCGATTTTAAATCAGTTGCATCTCTTGATTGTTCAAACCTTGCGAAACAATTATTCAGATGTCAGGGACGGCATGGACGCAGCGATTTGTTGTTTTGATATTTTGGAAAATAAATTGTTATATGCCGGTGCAAGAAACGGACTTATTTACTTGCAAAACAACGAATTACACGAGCTAAAAGCTGACAGATATTCTGTGGGCGGAACTTTCGCGACCGAAAAAAAATTTAATGAGCATCAAATTTCATTACAAACGGGTACGGATTTTTCATTTTATATCGCCTCGGACGGATTTCAAGACCAATTCGGCGGCGCGGAAAAGAAGAAATTTTCCTCCAAAAAACTTAAAGAAAATATTTTTGAACTGAGAAATTTACCTATGCAAAAACAAGGCGAAATGCTCGAAATAATTTTTGATATTTGGATGGCGCAAGGAGAAGAAAGACAAATTGATGACGTGCTGATAATCGGAGCAAAGATTTGAAAACGAATGATGCGTTTTTTTTTATTTTTTTCGCATCTGTTTAACCGTTGTGCCGCGAACTTTAGCTTGCGGATTTAAGAAACAAGCTGCGGCAACCAATTTAAGTCGCAAGCTAAAGCTCGCGGTACATTCTTTGGCAAATAGTTGCAATATTTTTTTCAATATTCAGATGAGAAGTTTTCGGCATTGAAATTTTTCCTACCTTTGCATTGTTTTTAACCAAATTTTATGAGCAATCCTACGATTGAGCCGATTCGACCCTTATTTTTGCTTTTTTCGGTTGCCTGTCTGTCGCTTTTGTTAATTTCATTTTCGACAGAGGAGATAAAAATTACCGATGATTTTTCAATTAAAATTTTCAATGAATCGGCGGTTGTGAATGAGCCGAAGATTGAAAAAGTAGACATTGGTTTTGTCAATGACTTGGCTTTAGAAGTCGACAGCATGGAAAATGTGCAGGAAAGTGATACCGGTAAAACGGAAACGATTTTTATGCTTGACACAACGGCGGTAGTCGAAAAAGAAACGTCGAAAATGGAGGTCAAAGCCACGAAATTGCCTGAGAATAAGCCGGTTGCGGAACGCGCCGACAAGACAAACAAAATTCGTCGGGAAATCGAAACCCCTGTTGAGGGAATGCACCCGCTTGCTAATTTTTTCGATGCCATTGCAGGTATTTCGGTCGCGGGGGGGCATTACAGAGTGGTGCATTACGGAGATTCGCAAATTGAGGGCGACAGAATTTCAAAATATTTAAGAAAAAGATTGCAAAAACGCTTCGGCGGCTGCGGTGCGGGCATGGTGCCTCCCTCAGAAAGAGCAAATGCGCGGGCAACTTTAATGATTTCATCTTCTCCGGCGTGGAAAAAATATGCTTTTGCGGACAGCAAAAGAAAACCCGCGCACACAAATCTCGGTCTTTTGCAAAATTATTTCACGATTGCAGGGGAAGAAAACGAAAAAAAACGCGCTTGGGTAAAATTCTCAGCCTCTTATATGGACGGCGGAAAATCTACTAAAATTCAAAACATTAAGCTGCTTTATCGCACGCCTTCCGCTCCGCTTTATTTTGAAATTGCTAAAAACGGCAAAGATTCGGTCTTATTGGCGGAGGATTTGCCGCAGAGTAATGATTTTGAAATCTTGGAGCACGCTTACGAAAGTCAATTTAAGTCGCTGACTTTTCGATTTGAGAGCAAAGCTTCGCCCGAACTCTTGGGGATTTGTTTGGATTGCAACGACGGCGTAACAGTGGATAATGTGCCTTTGCGCGGCAGTGCGGGGCTTGATTTTAAAAAATCTGACAAAGATTTTTTGAGAAAACAAGTTAAAGCCCTCAATGTTCGCCTGATAATTATTCAATTCGGTGTCAATCTTGTGCCGAGCGGTTGGACAGATTATGCACATTTTGAAAAACAATTCACCGCACATTTGAAATTTTTAAAGTCTATTGACGAAAATTTAGATATTCTTGTCGTCGGCGTTTCGGATATGTCGCGTATGCGCGAGGGCGTGTATCAATCCCACCCGAACGTCGAAAAAGTACGCAATGCCCAAAAAAATGCCGCTCTCAAAGCCGGCTGCGCATTTTGGGATTTGTATGAGGCGATGGGCGGACAAAATTCAATGTTGAGTTGGGTGCGCAACAGTCCGAGTTTGGCGACAACCGATTATACACATTTTAACGAACGCGGTGCAAATTTAGTCGCCGAAATGCTTTACGATGCTTTGATGAAAAGTTATGAAGATTACAAAAGCATCAATTCTGAAGCCGGTATTATTCCTTAAATGTGTCTATTTTTTGACAAATTTTAACAATTATGAAACAATATCAAACCCTGCTGCGACATATTTTGGAGAAGGGCGAAAAGAGAAATGACAGAACCGGCACCGGCACAATCGGCGTTTTCGGTTATCAAATGCGTTTTGATTTATCGGAAGGGTTTCCCTTGCTCACGACAAAGCGAATACATTGGAAATCAGTTGTTTATGAATTGCTTTGGTTTTTGAGAGGGGAGAGCAATATTGCATATTTGAAGCAAAACGGCGTGAGTATATGGGACGAATGGGCTGACGAAAAGGGGGAATTAGGCAGAATTTACGGGGTTCAGTGGCGTTCTTGGCGCGGTTCGAACGGTCAAACGATTGACCAAATTGCCGATGTCATTTCGCAAATCAAAAAAAATCCGGAAAGTCGCCGTTTGCTCGTTTCGGCTTGGAATGTCGCGGAAATTTCGGACATGGCTTTGCCGCCATGTCACGCGCTGTTTCAGTTTTATGTTTCGGGCAATAAACTTTCTTGTCAGTTGTATCAACGCAGCGGTGATGTTTTTTTGGGCGTACCTTTTAACATTGCGTCATATTCCTTGCTTACGCACATGATTGCACACGAATGCGGGTTAGAGGCGGGTGAATTTGTGCATACTTTGGGCGACGCGCATGTTTATCTCAATCATACGGAACAAGCAAATTTGCTTTTGTCGCGAGAACCGCGAAATTTGCCTCAAATTAGCCTTAATCCCGACAAAAAATCGGTTTTTGACTTTGATTTTGAGGACATTCAGTTGTTGAACTATCAACCCATGCCGGCGATTAAAGCCCCGATTTCAGTTTAAATTTCACTTGTAAAACGCTTTTTAGATGATAAAATTAGTTAAAATTCTTTGGATATTATCGCTTTTGTTGCTCACGGGGGCGATGCTTTTAGCTTATTCGTATTTACCTTTACAGGTTGTTATCAGTGAAGATGAGCGCGGAATCGCGAATTATATCATTGAGCGCGAGCAGTTTTTTTACTACGGTTTTATAGGCTGTGTGCTGTTTAACGGCTTGTTATTGCTTTTGGGCGGCTTAATTGTCGGACTTCCGAAGGCGATGTTACCGCTGCCGAAGCGAGAGATTTGGGCGCACAGTCATGTTACGCGGCGCGAGATGTCGGTTCGCTTAAAAAATTGGTTAAAAGGTTTTGGCTTAGCCTTTAATCTGTACGCAATGATAACGGTAGCAAGTATTTACGACATTAATGATGCTGACGTTCGCTATTCTTTAGATTCGTGGAATATTGTCATTCCTGCGTTTTTATTGATTTGGCTCGCGCTTTATTTTTTCCTTTTTTTCAGCACAAAGACTTTGGAAGAACACGTTTCGTAAAAATTGATGCAGCGCGAGTTTTTCGGCTTGCGCTGTTTAGCCGAAGTGTACCGCGAGCTTTTGCTTGCGAATCTAACGTGTGCGCCCCGATTTACTGATTTCAACGCCGATAACAAGGACATCGTCAATTCGATTGTTTTTCAAAAACATCAATAATGCCCTCTTCAATAAGTGCGGCAAAGGCTTTGCCGAGTAAGCCGTCGGAAAACGGAATATTGCAAAAGCCCTTTTCAATGTTTTGTGTGAGGTTTTCTCCCGAAATTTCATCTGCGGGCGGCTTCACAGCTTCGATAATCCCTTGTTGCAATGCGCCGGTGTAAGTCAAGCCCTCACTAAATTCCTCTTCAAAACGAAAAAAAATCCCCTCCCAAAGTAAAATTTTCATTCGTTTCACGATGTCCGAAAACTTGTTTTCCGTGTTTTTCCGTTTTGATTTTTTTCAATTCAATCAAATCTCCGAAAAGCACAATTCCGCTGTCCGTATGTATTTCTCCGATTTTTTTTTGTCTAAAAAATTTGGAATAAAGCAACAAAAACCCACTCACAAACTAAACTTTTGTAAGGCTTCCTCATGTTTTTCGTCATTTTGTTCAATTTTACTATAAAATGAAAAAAGCAAAAAATTTCAGTGAAAATTTAAACCTATCAGACAGAAAAATACATAAGTTTTCTGCCAACATTCAACACCTAAGGGCATAAAAAACAGGTATTAAAGCTACAAGATTTTGGAGACCGTATAGCATTTAACACAAAAAATATACTACTTTTGCAAAAAAAACAACGCAAAACGATGCACATAGACCAAAACGCCCTTGATTTTATCACACAAATCAAAGAAAAAGTTCGAAAAGCTCAATACGAAGCCCTGAAAGCCGTTAATATGCAACTGCTTGATTTATATTGGGAAATGGGCAAAGCAATTGCCGAAAAATTGGAATCAGGATGGGGGAAAAACATAGTGCCTACGCTTTCCAAAGAACTGCAAGCCGAATTTCCGAAAATGCAGGGCTTCTCTGCGGGGAATTTATGGCAAATCGTGCAGTTTTACAAGGAATACAGTCAAGACGAAAAACTCGTACCATTGGTACGAGAAATTAGTTGGTCAAAACACGTGTCTATTCTCAAAAAATGCAAAAACAGCCAACAAAGGCAGTTTTATATTATGGCTACCCAAAAATTTGGTTGGACAAAAAATGTTTTGATACATCAAATTGAAAACCAAAGTTTTGAAAAATATTTGCTCAATCAAACCAATTTTGACCAAACTTTGCCTAAAAAAGTACAAAAACAAGCCTGTTTAGCGGTCAAAGACGAATATACCTTTGATTTTTTGGACTTGGCAGACGAACACCTCGAAAGCGAATTAGAAGCGGGACTTTTGCAAAATATACGACATTTTTTGATGGAAATGGGCAAAGATTTTACCTTTATGGGCAGTCAATATCCTTTGAAAGTTGGCGATAAAGTATATTTCATTGACCTACTTTTGTTTCACAGGGCTTTGCAATGTTTGCTTGTGATTGACCTCAAAGTGGGCGAATTTGAACCCGAGCACAAGGGTAAAATGGAATTTTATTTGTCGGTTATCAACGAAACCGTCAAATTACCGCACGAAAATCCCGCTATCGGCATCATTATTTGCAAAAGCAAAGACCGCACGGTTGTTGAATATTCCCTCAAAACAGCAACTTTGCCCATCGGCGTAGCAACCTATCAAACGACTTCTATTTTGCCCAAGGAGTATATCCGACTTTTGCCTTCAGCGGAAGAAATCAATCAAAAATTAAGCTCTTTTTTTGCGGCAAAACAAAAAGACCAATGAAACAACCTAAAATCCGCAACATTGTCTCGGAATTTAGCGTTGTATTAAACGATATCGCAGTTGCGAGGAGTGCCAAAAGAAGTTTAAAAAACTCGGCGACAAACAGACTTTGAAATGATGTAACTAATAAAACGCAAACTATGAAACCCATTGATTTTTATTCATCTCTGCTCACCGAAATCAAAGAGAAAATACAAAAAGCGCAACAACGTGCTGTTTTGGCGGTTAATGAGCAACTGATTCGTATGTATTGGGAAGTCGGAACAATGATTCAAGCAAGGCAACAAAGAGAAGGTTGGTCGGCAGGCATCATTCCGCGTTTGGCAAATGACCTCAAAAATGAATTTCCCGAAATTAAAGGCTTTTCTGAGCGAAATTTATCTTATATGCTGCGTTTTGCCAAGGAATACCCCGACCTGTCAATTTTGCAACAAGCTGTTGCAAAATTGCCGTGGGGACATCATATCCTCTTGATTGAAAAAATCAAAGACCCCGTCCTGCGACTTTGCTACATGGAACTGAGTTGTGAAAATTTTTGGTCTCGCGATACGCTTACACGTATGATTAAAAGCAATTACCATTTGAGAGAAGGGAATCTAACCAATAATTTTGAACGACTTTTGCCTGTCGCACAAGTTGATTTATTAAAAGAAAATCTCAAAGACCCGTACATCTTTGATTTTCTGACACTTACAGAGTCGTTCCGTGAAAGT
>JBPOJO010000672.1:0-2973 GCA_052033485.1 Bacteroidota bacterium
GAGCAAACACAAATCGCTCCCAAAGTGCCGTCCGATTCATGCGCCCACTCCCGCAAACTTTGTCCCAAAAGTGCGATTGAGGGCACTAAAAACAATATCAAACCTTTATTTTGCGTATATTTTTCGGCAATTTTGAATGAAGTAAAAGTTTTACCTGTTCCGCAAGCCATGATAAGTTTTCCTCTGTCCGCTGTTTTCAGTCCTTCGATAACGTTATTGACGGCGGCGATTTGATGCGGTCTTAGTTGTTTGAGCGGCTGACGTGCCTCTTTTCCGACAAGCCCGTTTGCGATTTTATCCCATTCAACGGTTGCCTGTTCGAGGTGTCCGATGTCTTTTATGAGAAATTTAATCGTTTGATTTGTAACGGTTTTTTCGGCATTCCTGCCCAAATCTTTTCCGGTTGTGTCAATCCAAAGATGCGCTACGAAAGTATGTTTTTCGCCTGTTTCGGGGTCGGTGTAATATTCGTTTCCTTTGGAGATGAAACTATCGACGGCGGACTTTCCGATGCGAGCGTCTTTTTGATAAAACTTGCATTGTATCGCCCAAAAATCGCCGCTTGTAGTTTTAGCGACCAAATCAATGCCCATGTCGGGGGTATCGGCAGCATCGCCCCATAATTTTACATATTCGAAATGATATTCGGGGTCAGTCATGAGGTATCCGCGCATGAGCTTTTCGAACATTTCGCCTTTTTGACGTTCAGAAGTGGCGTTCAGACGGATATTATCTAAAATTTGGGACAATTTCGACATAAAGAGCTTGATTTGTTTTTGCAAAAATATGTTTTTGCGGAATAAAAACACAAAAAGTCAAAAAAGAAACATGAATTTTTTTTTTTGCTTGTTTTCGCTCATAAGAAAAGATGCCGCAAAGATGCTTTTCAGACGAAAAAAGATGCCGTAAGATGCGGAAAAGATGAAATAGAGACGGCATACAAAAACAAAAGGTATCAAAAAAAGAAAAGATTGAGGGCTGTTTTGATACCCTTTTTGAGGGTTTTGTGTGGTTTTAATGCTCAGAAAAACTTGTCCGACTTGTTTTTGTTTTTTTTTTGCTTTGCCGCTAATTTGAATTTCTGCTCAAACAGTGCTGAAACATTTTTTGGAATTAAACGGAATTTATTGGAATTTGTTGTATCCGGTTCGTTCCGGTGAAAATAAAAAACCCTCATTTTGATGCAAAAATGAGGGTTTTTGAAATTTACCGGAACGAACCGGAATTAGAAAGTGGAGATGGCGGGACTCGAACCCGCGTCCAAACAAGGAAATCATCAAGCCTTCTACATGCTTAGTTTCTCTTTAATTTTCGGGTTCGACAAAAGCGGAAACAACTCAATGTCAAACCTTAGTTGCTGTTATTTCGCCGCCGAACCGCAACAGTCCTTTGGCTATTCCTTCAGAAGCGTTGTCCTTCTTTTTATCCCTTACCCTGCGAAAACCGATAAGGAGAAGTATGACGTTAGCTTATCACTCCGGATTAAGCTGCCATAGCTACAGTGTTGTTACCACCGAGAGCTACTACATTGTTAGTGTTGCCACTTAAATTTAAGCCCGTTGATTAAGTCAGTCTTGCTCATCTGCCTGCATGCTTATACCCGCAACTGCTCATGCTGTCAAAGCCGGTCATCCCCTTTTGATAATAACAGTCGCATTTACAGGTGCAAAACTAATATTTTTTTTGTAAAGTTCCAAATTAAAACACTTTTTTTTCTCTTTTGCAGTTTTTTTTGTTTTTCGAAAACATGTAAGCTGCCCGTCAAAAAACTTAAAACCTTTCGAATCAATATTTTGTGCATTTTTTTTGAAACACAATTTTCCAAAATCGTGCAGGCGAAGCCGAATTTTGCCCACTTTTTACAACGATTCTATCGCCCGAAAGGGAAGTGAATAAAACCGCTTTTTTGGCAAACGTTTGCTCAAAATCGCCGTAAAATATTTCCCGAATGTGTTGAAAACGTACAAATTTGCAAACTTGCTATTTCGGAACATCAGCTACCAATCGAATACCGATTAGCGCGCCACCGTAGCTCGGAGGGTGATAATAGCGATTGACAACACGCAAATTTCCTTTGTTGCCGAACCAACTGCCGCCGCGCAAGACACGATTTAAGCCCGTTGTCGGTCCGGTCGGGTTCGTGATTTTTTCTTTCGTATTTTTCGGATAGTCGCCGTAAAAATCGGAGCACCACTCCCAAACATTGCCGCTCATGTCATAAATACCCAACTCATTCGGCTTTTTTAAACCCACCGGCTGCGGACTGTTCGGCGAATTGAGGTCAAACCATGCTACCGCCTCCGGATAATTTGCCCCCGCGTAGTTGAAATTAGAGGATTTACTGCCCCCTCTTGCCGCATATTCCCACTCGGCTTCCGTCGGCAGCCTTTTTCCGCACCATTCGGCATATTTTTTCGTCTCTTCCCACGTAACATTGACAATCGGGTAGTTTTCTTTGCCGGAATAGCCCCATTCAGGCTCTTTCGGCATATTTATTCCCACAGCATCACAATATTTTTTGTAATCCGCCACCGTAACTTCATGTTTGTCAATATAAAAACTCGAAATTGTAACCTCATGTACGGGCATTTCGTTCGGAAATTGCATGCTGCCCTGCATAAAATCTCCGCCTTTGACAAAAATCATTTTGCTTGTGTCCGGTCCGATTCTGTTCGCAATAAGCTCAGATTCGGCAACTAATGGTTTTTTCGCAGAATGTTGAACGGATTTTTCGAAAGCAAGTGTTAAAATTGCAAGGGGTAATAAAAGTGCGTGAAAGTAAGAAAGTTTCATAATGAAGATATTTTTTCCGTGAAACTGCAAATAAGATTCCAAAATAATTTTTGAAAATATAAAGAAGGGTTAAAAAATTGTAATTCATTCAAAAAACCGCCTATCTGTCAGTTTTTACTGAATTAATCATGTCAAAAAAGCAGCTTTCAAAGCCATTTCTGTCCTTAGGCTTGTATTTTT
>JBPOJO010000725.1:0-2718 GCA_052033485.1 Bacteroidota bacterium
AACCTTTTGCTTTTTCACAGCAAGCCCGAAAAAATGAGCAATTACACCCTCGCATACACGGGAAAACGCCGTGAAATTCAGGATTTTCCGGAATATGTGCCCGAAGAAATTTTGAGCGAAACTGATGAAAAACATTTAAAAGTTTTGACGGAAGACCTCAAACTTAAGGGTGAAACTTGGCGAAAAAAAGGCGATACGGTGGAAGTTTATTTTGAAAATTCATTTTATGAAATTGATTATGCGAAAGAAGGCAATAAAGTTTTTAAACTTTTTCCGCGCATTCAAGAAAACGAAGAAATGGGAACACCCGTTGTCAGTCCTGACATCAAAAGAGGTTGGTTTAAAGACCTTTACACACATGCAACCGCCTATCCTGACCCGAGCAAAGAACGAAAATGGAGCGAACCCGAAGAAATGAACCTCGCACTCGGTGATACTTTTATGCTCAATGACTTTGTCGCAATTTTGCAGGAAGTTTCAAAGGGAGAACCGCTTGAAGGTGAGGATTTCTTAATTTATGCTAAAATTCGCGTTCTCGACCGCGACACAAGCTACATTTTGAAGCCGACTTATCAACTCAAAGGAAATATGGCGAAAAAAACGCCCGTCATGCACGAAGCAGTTGCTTCCTCAATAACATTTGAAGCAATAATGCCGGCGGAAGAAAAATTTACTTTTTCCGTCAGAACTACGCAAAAAGATTGGATTATCATCAAAGCCATCGAAAAACCGTTCATAAATTTGCTTTGGCTCGGAACGCTCATGCTCACCGCCGGATTAGTCATAGCGGCAAGGCGGCGAATGCGCGAAATGTAAAATTTTTTGAAAAATGGCACACAAATTTGCAGCGTACAGAAAATTTGCGCGAATAAAAACTAAAAAAATTTTAAAAATTTTTAACGGTTGGATAATTCGATTTCTTCTGTGGAAATCGAATTATCTTCATGACGAAAAATTTGTCATTTTAGTCAGTGTGCTTGTCGGCGCAAATGCAGGTTTAGCAGCGGTTTTGCTCAAATATGCCGTGCATTATGTTCAAAATTTTTTGGCAGAAAAAACTTTTTTCAGCGGAGATTATGCTTGGACAATATTACTTTATCCCGTAATCGGTTTGCAATTAACTGTTTTTTTGATAAAAAATGTTTTCAAAACAAATTTCGGGCGCGGCTTTCCCGACATCATTTTTGCCGTGAGCAATCGTAAAGGCAATTTAGGTTTAGAAAATACGTATATTCCCTTGATTACAAGCATTTTTACGGTAGGTTTCGGCGGTTCGGCGGGTTTGGAATCCCCGATTGTTTTATCCGGCGCGGCACAGGGCGCAAACGCCGGTTCGACACTTTTGCTCAAAAAACAACATAAATTGCTGCTCATAGGCTGCGGAATCGCCGGCTCTGTGTCCGCAATTTTTAATGCTCCGGTCGCTGCCGTTATTTTTGCCATCGAAGTAATCCTCTTTGAAAGTACAATTGAACGCATTATTCCGATAGTTTTGGCATCAGTCAGCGGCAAATTAATTGCAATGTTTTTTTTAGGCGGCGATGTACTGTTCAGTTTTCAATTAATAGACGCTTTTCATGCGTCCGACGTAATTTATTGCATTGTTTTAGGCATTTTAGTCGGCTTTGCAAGTTGGATTTTTGCAAAAATTCTTTTTCATACAAAAAATTTATTTAGAAGGCAAGAAAATATGCACCTGCGCGCCCTCATGGGCGGTTGTTTGCTTTCTTTGATAATTTTTATTTTCCCCGGCATTTACGGCGAAGGTTATATGCCGATAAAATCAATTTTGAACGGCGGCGAAGTACAAGTTTTTTACGGCTTTTTCAACCCCGGCGTTTCCGAAAATTCCTACATTTTCGTTTTTTATATCGTTTTGTTAGCTTTTTTTAAGATGGCGGCAGCGGCTATCACCATCAATGCAGGCGGCAGCGGAGGGGTTTTTGCACCTTCCTTACTCAGCGGGGGATTTTTGGGTTTTGCTTTTGCGCGATTTGTCAATTTGACAGAGTTAGGCAGTATTTCCGAGAGCAATTTTACGCTTATCGGTATGGCGGCAGCAATGAGCGGCGTGCAATACGCGCCATTGGCGGCTATATTTTTAATTGCCGAATTGACAGGCGGTTACGAACTTTTTTTGCCACTGATGCTTGCCTCCGCATTTGCTTATACTACCGCGTCATATTTTGAGCCGCATTCGATTTACACAAGAGATTTGATTGAGCGCGGCGATTTGGTGAAAGGGGACAGTGATAAAAAAGTTTTAAAATCCATCAAAATTAAAACCTTGATTGAAAATGACTTTTTGTCAGTTCCCGAAGATGGTTTGTTGAAAGATTTGGTGGAACAAATTCGAAAAAGTAATCGAAATATTTTTCCGGTGCTCAATTCCGAAAGTGAAATGCGCGGCATCATTGCGCTTGCCGATGTACGGGAAATGATGTTTGATGCAGAAAAACAAAACACGCTTAAAATTTCCGAATTAATGCACTTGCCGCCCGAATTTATTGATTATCAAGATGATATGACGATTATCATGCATAAATTTGAGAAAACAGGAGCGTGGAATTTGCCCGTTATTCGCAACGGAAAATATGCAGGTTTTATTTCTAAATCGAATATGTTTAACCGCTATCGCGACGCTTTGATTGAGCAAAATGATTAAATTTATTTTTCAAAAATTTACCAATAAGCTCCTTTTCCGTTGTCAACTTTTTC
>JBPOJO010000580.1:0-13864 GCA_052033485.1 Bacteroidota bacterium
CTGTCGGCATCGTGCCGACTGCGTTAAAAACGGCGGATTTTTGATTGCCTTTATTATTGAAAAAAAATACTTCATCGCAACTGACTTCACCGACAAAAATATCCATGTCGCCGTCCTTGTCCGAATCGTATGCCGTTATGCTCGAGCCCGCGTGCATTACTCGCTCGGTACGACAGGACGAAGTGCCGAAAAAATACACGCCGCAAGCACATTCAATCAAACCGCCCCATTCAAAATCCTTTTTTTCAAAATCCAAACTGTCGGCATGCCCGTACTTTTCGCGGCTCATATTTTGGTGATATTCAATGCTGTAGCCGGTAGAGGGAACGAAATTTATCATGTCCAAATCGCCGTCGGAGTCGGCATCAATCCACGAGGGAATGTCGCTTAAATCTATCAAAAGATTGATTTTATCGCCCGTTCTGCCGGTTGTTTGCAAAGAATTTTTTATCTGCCGGAACGCAGGATTTTTTGCACCGACATTTTTCCATACGCTCACGCCTGCGTACGTACAAGTGAGCAAATCTTTTTTGCCGTCGCCGTCATAATCCCTTGCCAAAACCCAATTCTCGATTTTCGGAAAAAATTGTTTGTACTCGGGCGCGTATCTCCACTCCTTTTGCTCCGCAATAAAAGTATGCAAAAGTGCCGCTGCGCGGTCAAAAACAAGCAAATCTTCTGTTCCGTCTCCGTTGAGGTCAATGTTTGAAAATTGCGGAGCGTTTAAACCGCCGCACCACGGAGAAGAAAGTTTTTTGCCTTCAATATAGACTTCAGGAGTATTGTCAAAATTGAAAGGAATGTTTTGCGCAAAGGAAGTTGAAAAATGAAAAAAAATGTAAAAAATATTACATAAAAAAATTCCCGAAAACAATCGAACAAAATGCCCTTTTGACGGCAAAAACGAACGTTTTAGGCGAAAAGTAGGTAAAAAAAACGTAAAAATATTTTGCATCATCAAAAAATTATTCTAAATTTACGTAACGAATAAAAGCATTTTTTCGTTCGAAAAAAAACCTTGTTAAGGATTTGTCAAAAAAATTATCATTTTTTATTAAAAAGCCGTCATGCAAAGATTTTTTTACACATTTTTTGCTTTTTTTCTGCTGACATTGCCGCTTGTTGCGCAAGAAATTGAAACCGAAAATCCGTTCGGAACTAAAGCGAAAGAAGATGATTCCATGTTGTTTTTGTTTTTTGGTTTAATTGTAATTGCCGTCGCGCTTGTGCTGATGCGCGACACTTTTTCTTCTGTTTTTTCAAAAGCAGTTGAATACAAT
The DNA here is from genome assembly GCA_052033485.1 of Bacteroidota bacterium. GTDB lineage: Bacteria > Bacteroidota > Bacteroidia > Cytophagales > Bernardetiaceae > JBPOJO01. Next base: position 1,281 of record JBPOJO010000580.1, read on the forward strand.
GACGGTGTTGCGGAGCAAAGAAAGGAAAAAATTCGGGAGGCAAAAGAGCGCAAAGAAGCCGAAAGGGAGGCTAAAAATGCGGCTCGCGCTGCCGAAGCGGAGCGTCGTTTGAAAGAAGCGGAAGCCGCTCTTGCCGCTGCGGAAGCGAAAAATAAAACCCTTGCGGAAAAAAATAAGCGAAAAAATGAAATTAAGGCACTTGACACACCGACTGACGAAGAAGCGGAAATTATGGAATTAATGTCAGACGATTTAATCACAAAAAGCATCAAAGGAAAACATTTGATAGAGCGTTTGCGCCGTGATGTCGGGCTGCCGAATCACACGGAGGATTCGGATATGGCAACAGCCGGAAAAATGTACAAATACGGCAACGGTAAGCAGGTTTTCATTCAGATTACGGACTTAAACGCCGCAAAAATTGAGGCAAAAATCTTGGCTGATGCCTTAGCAGCGCAGGCAAAAGCAAGAACGGAAGCCGAAAAAGCATACAGGAGAAAAGTGAAAATTGTGGCTGCGGTTGTTTTTGCGATACTTTTTTGCGTCTTCTTTTTTACTTTCATCGAAAAAATTTGAGTCTTTTTTTGCAAAATAAAATTCTTTCCCGCCGTCACTTGTGTCCTCACAAGCGACTTTTTTTAAGTTGCACTCCCGCCGTTTGTGGAGACACAAAAAGCATTTAGCTTTGCATTGTTAAGTTGACAAAATAAAATTTTGTTACCTTATCAACAGCATTACAGTTGCCTAAGAAGTCAAAATTGTGAAACCCGCTTTGACTTTGTAATATGCAGTCGGACAATTTAAAAGTGCGTAGAACTTACATTTTTTTGATAAATGTTAGTTCTGCGCACTTTTTGCATATCAAACACCAACTTTTTTTCTGTTCGTACATACAAAAGAAGCTTCAACTCGGCGGAGATTTTTATGTTTTTTGTATCTTTTCTTTCATTTTATTTTTGTACGTTTGCAACGAAACAAAAACTTATGCGATGGAAAAAATAAAATCAACTACCGTACTTGCCGTTTCACACAACGGCGAAGTCGCAATCGGTGCAGACGGGCAAGCAACAATGGGCGTAACCGTGGCAAAAAGCAACGTCAGAAAAATCAGAAAACTCGCCGGCGGAAAAATTATTGCCGGTTTTGCAGGTGCGACGGCTGATGCTTTTACCCTCATCGAACGTTTTGAAGAAAAGCTCAATTCTTACGGCGGCAACATGAAGCGCGCGGCAATCGAATTGGCGAAAGATTGGCGAACAGACCGTTTTTTGAGGCGTTTGGAAGCCATGTTGATTGTGGTCAATAAAGAAGAAATACTTGTCATTTCCGGCACGGGCGACGTTCTTGAACCTGATAATTTCGTAACTTCCATCGGTTCAGGCTCAAATTACGCGCTTTCGGCTGCTTTGGCACTCAAAAAACATGCACCGCATCTTTCTGCCGAAGAAATCGTGCGCGAAAGTCTCGGTATTGCCGCTGACATTTGCATCTATACCAATCACAATTTTATCATCGAAAAAGTTTCCTGATATGTACAATACACGTCGCCCGCGCCGCAACCGTGCGTCCGCGTCCGTAAGGGACTTGGTGCAAGAAAATCACCTCTCCGTGAAGGAGTTGATTTTTCCGCTTTTTCTGACGGAAGGTAAAAATTTATGTATTGAGGTGCCTTCCATGCCGAACATTTATCGCTATTCTCCCGACATTATTCTGACAGAAATTGAGGAATGTATGCGGCTCGGACTTCGTTCGTTCGCGCTGTTCCCCGCGCTCGGCGACAGCAAAAAAGACAAATTTGCGACGGAAAGCTACAACCCCGATATGTTTTACCTCAAAACGATTGCCGAAATAAAAAAACAATTTCCCGAAACATTGATTATTTCGGACGTTGCGATGGACCCTTACAGCAGCGACGGGCATGACGGGATTTACGAGGACGGGAAAATTCTCAACGACGAAACCCTTGAAATTCTCGGAAAAATGGCACTTGCGCAAGCTCATGCGGGGGCGGACATCATTGCGCCTTCCGACATGATGGACGGACGAGTAGCCTATTTGCGCGACGAACTCGACGATAACGGCTTTACCGAAAAGAGTATCATGGCTTACACGGCTAAATACGCAAGTTCTTTTTACGGTCCGTTTCGCGACGCGCTTGACTCAGCTCCGAAGCACGGCGACAAAAAAACCTATCAAATGAACCCCGCCAACGTTCGGGAAGCTCTTTTAGAAGCGCAACTTGATTTTGAAGAGGGAGCAGATTTTTTGATGGTCAAACCGGCTTTACCTTATCTTGATGTTATCAGACTTTTGGCGGATAATTTTGATATTCCCATTGCCGCGTACAACGTCAGCGGAGAATATGCCATGGTAAAAGCCGCAGCCGCAAACAATTGGGTCGACGGCACAAAGGTCATGGCGGAATCGCTTTTGTCCATTAAAAGAGCCGGCGCGAAAGTGATTTTGACTTATTGTGCCAAAGAATATGCACAATTATTGCAAAACGGCTACAACTGACATACTTTTTTCTTTCCGAAACGATTTTTTATTGTAGAATAATTTTGAAAAAACTGATTGTTTGCCCCAAACATTCAGTTTTTTTTGTATTCGTCCTCCCTTACGATATTTGCATTTTTTTTGAATAAGTTCTGCTTTCTCTAATGAAATCAAATAATATTGCTACATTTGATTTGAAACTGTTTGTAAATTTCATCATTAATCACGAATGAAAATAACTAAGTATTCGAACAAAATTATTTGTGATTTGCTCGCCGTCGCTTGTGTCCTCACAAGCGACTTTTTCAGTTGCACTGCAAGTCGTTTATGGAGACACAAACAGTTGCCTCAAATTAAAACAAAATTGCGCTTGCCGTTTTTATTTATTTTTATTTTAGCTTGTTCGCCGCGCGAAAAATGGCAAAAACCTCAGCCTTTTGCCGAACCGAGTTTTAGCTTGTTTCGGAAAGGTGAAAAAATGCCCGTTTATGTACTCGGCAATCCCGCTGCCGAAAAAATTTTGCTCATTTTGCACGGCGGACCCGGCGGCAATATGAGTGATTATGAACACCTGAAACCGCTCGCCGACGAATTTTTAATTGTCGGATTTGAACAGCGCGGCAGCGACTACACGGAAGGAACACGCCCCGAAAACATCGCTCTGTCGGATTTTGCCGATGATATTGCTTTTTTAATCAGCGAAATTAAAACGCGATTCAAAGGGAAATTATACCTTTATGCAGGCAGTTTTGGAGCTTATGTTTTTTCGCAATATGCTGAAAAATACGGTATTAACGAATTTAATGCACTGATTTTTTCAATGGGCGTTACCTATTCACCGATTGAGGCTCTGAAATTGAATTTGAAAAGACTCAAAGCCGATGCTGCCGCAACTGACCTGCATTTGTCGCCCCAACACACAAAACATTGCAAACTTTTAACAAAATAAATCGACTCGGTCAATCTCATTTTAATTTCGCGCGGCGATGCTGCCGAGTTTGAAACCGCGAATCAGCTTTTAAGCACGGGAGAGAAACTTTTGGTGTCAAAATATTTGGATATAAAGTCGTTATCTCACGAATATACACAAAGTTCTTACACGACAAGTTACGCTACGGCAAAACGAAAAACAAGTTATTTTTTGCAAAATGCCCCTGATTGGCGGCGTTCTGACAGCACTTTTTGGTTTTTGACGGGAAAATGGCTGCAAAGCAATATGTTGAAAACCTTACCGAAATTAAACAAAAAAACACTCTTTATTCACGGCGAAACCGACCTCAGGGTATCTACCGATGCTGTTTTTGAGCATATAAAGTTGCTGCCGATTACGCCCGAAGTACAAATCATTGAAGGTTTTGGGCACAGTATTACGAGCATCGAAAATAATTACATCAGAATTTTTTTGAGAAATAGCTAAGTCCAAAAAATTGCTAATATATTTACGGAATAAAATAATCGGTCGGAATCTACTGCCGATATTTTTAGTCCTCAAAACGATTTTTTGATGAAAATTATCTTTTTGATTGCATTTTTTGGCTGATAAGCGGTAAAATTTAAAACCAAAGCAATACACATGAAAGAAACCGAAAAACACAACGAACGCATCGCAAAAATTACTTTTTCGTCCGTCTATCCGTACTATGTTAAAAAAGTTCAAAACAAGGGGCGCAGCGTTGATGAGCTGCATCAAGTTATCGATTGGCTGACAGGTTTTAGTCAACAGGATACAGAACAACTTGTGAAAGAAGAAGTTAGCTTTGAAGTTTTTTTTGAAAGAGCCAAATTAAACCCTCTCGCGGAACGTGTGAAAGGTGTAATTTGCGGCTATCGCGTAGAAGAAATCGAAAATCCTTTGACTAAAAAAATCAGAATTTTGGATAAATTGATTGACGAGTTAGCAAAAGGGAAAGAAATGAGCAAAATTTTAAGACAATAATTTAAAAAAATTACACTGACAGGAAAATAAAATTGTTCGGCTCGACATTTTTTTGCAAGTGTTAAAATGAACACGGAGCAATCGGCGAAGTTTTTTCCTTTGCCGAATATACAGATTTGGAAAAAGTCATTGCAGAATAAACACTAACTTCAAAAACATCGTCTTACGTTAAAAATTCCTGTTACACCTTGTTTATCCCAAAAAAATGCGTAAATTGCGCCCGAAAATCCGAACAGAATCGTAAAAATATTTTAACTATTTAAAATGAATTATCTCGACCAATTAGAATCGGAAGCCATTCACATCTTGCGCGAGACAGCAGGGCAATTTGAAAGACCCGCTTTACTTTTCAGCGGCGGCAAGGATTCTATAACCCTTGTTCATTTGGCTTTGAAGGCTTTTCGCCCCTCAAAATTTCCTTTTCCCCTCGTACATATAGACACGGGGCATAATTTTCCGGAAGCACTTGCTTTTCGCGATGCTTTAGCTGAAAAAATCGGCGAAAAATTAATCGTCAGAAATGTCGGCGATACCATTAAAGCCAAAAACTTGGCTGAGCCGAAAGGCAAATTTGCAAGCCGAAATGCTTTGCAAACATTCACTCTTTTGGATACGATTGAAGAATTTCAATTTGATGCCTGTATCGGCGGCGCAAGACGCGACGAAGAAAAAGCACGTGCGAAAGAGCGAATTTTTTCCGTTCGCGACGAATTTGGGCAATGGGAGCCTAAGTTGCAAAGACCCGAAATTTGGAATATCTACAACGGAAAAATTCACAAAGGCGAAAATGTTCGTGTTTTTCCGATTAGCAATTGGACAGAACTCGATGTGTGGAATTATATCAAAAGAGAGCAAATAGATTTGCCGGGTATTTATTTTACGCACAAAAGAAAATGCCTCGTAACCGCTGATAATCAGCTTGTTGCGCTTTCGGATTTTATCCGAATTGACGAAGGCGACCGCATTGAGGAGCGCAATGTGCGCTATAGGACGGTGGGTGACATGACCTGCACGGCAGCCGTAGAATCCGTTGCGGATAACATTGACGACATCATCGGTGAAATTCGCGAATCGAGAATCAGTGAAAGAGGCGAGACGAGAATTGACGACCAACTGTCGGAAGCAGCAATGGAAGACAGAAAAAAATCAGGTTATTTTTAACCGTTTTTTGTCCCTGTGAGTTGATTTTAATCACAGGGACAAAAAATATTTTTTCATTTTCCGAACCTTTTTTTTATTAAATCGTTTTAGTTAGTAAATGCTTACTTTTTATGCAAAACATTACCGAACGTCAGTTTGAAATCATTGAAGCGGCAGGAAAAATTCTCACTCGAGAAGGTGTCAGCGGTTTAACGACCAAAAATCTTGCAAAAGAAATGCAATTTTCCGAAAGTGCAATTTATCGTCATTTTGCAGGAAAAGAGGACATAATTGTCGGATTATTGGATTTTTTGGCAGATAATATGGAAAGTCGCCTTTCGGAAGCAGTTTTAAAGCATAATAATCCGCTTCAAGCCTTTCGTGCCGTTTTTGAAAGTCAATTTCATTACTTTTCGGAAAATCCATTTTTTGTCGTTGCTATTTTTTCTGATGGTTTGTTGGAAGAAAGTGAGAAAATTAATGCGTCAATTTTGAAAATTATGCAAATTAAGATGAAAACTTTGATGCCGATTATTATGCAGGCGCAAGCGGAGAAAATTTTTACACAAAAAATTACCGCTGAAGAAATGCTGCATATCGTCTTGGGTACTTTTCGTTTGCAAATGTTTAAGTGGCGTTTAGCTGATTTTCAATTTGATATTAAAAGGCTCGGAAAAAACATGACCGATACCGTTTTAACTTTGATAATGAACTGAAAATTAAAATTTTCAGACATTATTAAATAATTTTTATCCTTAATAAGGATATTTTTACTTGATTCAATTAAATTTTTTTGCGTTATGAAGTTGGTAAATATTCACAAACTAATTAGCCTTGCCATACTTTTGCTGCTTGGCATAACAAGCGGGCAGGCACAAACGTGGACATTGCAAGCCTGCAAAGACACGATTTTGCAGAGAAATAAAAACTTGAAAATTGTTCAGAACAATCGTCAGGCTGCTCTCTTGAAAAAGGAAGAAGCGAAAACAATGTCATATCCTAAATTGATAATTGCCGCAGATTATCGCTATTTCGGCAATTTACCTTATCAATTAATGCCGCTCTCGGTTTTTAACGGACCCGAAGGTAAGTTCAAGGAAGCGCAATTCGGCGTGCCGCACAACTTGGCGACAAACTTGCAGGTGCAACTTCCGATTTTCAATGCGCAGACAAAATCGGCGATTGAAATCAGCGGTCATGCCGCAGAAATGGCTGAAATACAATTTCATAAAATTGAAGAGCAATTACTCTTTGAAATTTCACTTTTGTACTACAATGCTCAAATTTTGCACAAACAATCGGCAATGTTGGACAGTAATCTTGCGGATAATGCTCATTTAGCGGCAAATGTAAAACTATTGCAGGAGCAGGGACTCGCGAAAAGTTCAGATGTTGAAAAAGTTGATTGGCAAAAGGAGCAGTTAATTTCTCAGCAAGTAAATGCTCGCTCAAAAATTGAACAAGTCTTTAACAGCATGAAACTCCTCATGGCATTACCGCAGGATTCCGAATTTCGCATAGACGAAACGATAATATTACCCGAAAAAGTAAGCTACTCCGCGAATCCGCTGCCGGATTTAATGATGTTGCAAACGCAAAAAAATCTTTTAGAAAGTGAAAAAAAAACCATCAGACGCGCAAAATTACCGACAGTCAACTTTACGGCGAATTACGGTTTTACGGGTTTTGGGTATGACAAATCGCCGAATGAATTTTTAAAATTTTTTCCGACAAGTTTTATCGGTTTGCAGGCAAATTATTCGCTTTGGAATCCTGCTTTGAAAAAGAAATTTGCTCAAAAAGAAATTGATTTGAAAAACAATTTTTTTCAAACCGAATTTCAAACCGAACAAATTGCCGTACAACTTAAAAATGCTCATTTACAAAGAGATGCGGCAGAAGCAAATATCAAAAGTTATACGCAGCAGACGGTATTTGCGGAAAAAATTTATGCGCAAACGCTTTTGCAAATCAAACACGGAACGGCAAATTTGACCGATGTTTTGACGGCTCAATTTTCTCTGCGTGAAGCGAGACAGTTTTATCTCAATGCATTAACCGAATATTTAAAAACCGAGTTGGATATTCAAAAATACTCGGGAAACCTGCTGCACAAATAATTTTTTCCGTCTTTTTAGAGTGAATATTTACACTAATTGTTTCAAAAATGAAAAAAATCTTTTCTTATTCCGCTGCCGCGATTGTCATTATCGGGATTTTAGCGGTCATTGCCGTAAAGTTGATTAACAACAAAAAAACGGCAGAATCACGTGTTTATCACGCAAAAATTGAAAAAACGCACAATGTTCCCGATAATCTTGTAAAAGTGCAAGAAGATACTTCGGAAACGTTTGATTTAAAGTCATTTACGGGAACGTTTGAAGCCTTTAAGGAAAGCAAAATCAGCGCGGAAATGCAAGGAAAAATTGTTAATTTTCCGGTAGATGCGGGAAATTCGGTAAGCAAAGGGCAATCACTTGCGCAGCTTGATAATGAATTGTTAAAATTACAACTTAAGGCTGTGGAAGTGCAAATTGAGGGCTTAAATGCCGATGTCAAAAGATACGGTATTTTGGCAAAAGCTGAAGCGGTGCAGGCTATTCAAGCAGAAAAGGCAGCATTAGCACTTCAATCCGCGCTGATTCAGAGAGAAACTTTGCAAGCGAAAATTAATAACACGACTGTTTCGGCTCCGTTTTCGGGAGTAATTGTCTCAAAATTAAGCGAGGAAGGAAGCTTCGCCGCCCCCGGTGTTCCTTTGTTGCTCTTGAGCGATATTTCCAAGCTCAAATTTACCATTACGGTCAATGAAAAGGATTTGTTGAAATTTAAGGAAGGGAAAGAATACGAAATTTTTGCCGATGTTTTTCCCGAAGAGAAATTAAACGGAGTGCTTATTCATATCGGGAGTAAAGCAAATCCTGCCAACCAATTTACCGTACAATTCTTAGTTCAAAACATTCATAATCAAGCTGTTAAATCGGGAATGTTTGGTAAAATCACCTTTTAAATTGACAAAAATGAATCTGACAGATATATCCATAAATCGCCCGTCGCTGATAATTGTGTTGTTTAGTGTGCTGACACTCTTGGGCGTTATCGGCTATCAAAATCTCAGTTACGAGTTGATGCCGGACTTTAATCAGCCTGTTGTTGTCATAAAAACAGTTTATCCCGGCGCAGAGCCGAGCGAGGTTGAAAATTCGGTTTCAAGAAAAATTGAAGATGCGCTTTCAAATTTAGAAGGTGTAGATTTTTTGATAACAAAATCTCTTCCGAATGCGTCCGTCATCATCGCAAATCTCCGCTACGGAACGAATCTTGACAAAACGATGCAGGACGCGCAACGTTACATTGACAACATCAGAAAAGACCTGCCGGCAGAAATTTTAAGTCCCGTGATGAGCAAAGTTTCGCCGAACGATTTGCCGATAATGTCGCTCAGCGCAACAAGTAATTTGCCGGCAACGGTTTTTTATCAAAAAATGCAGGACGAATTTCTGCCTCAAATTCAACAAATTAAAGGTGTTGCGGAATTGACTGTTTTGGGCGGAGAAATGCGTGAAATTCAAGTTAAAGTAAACCCCGAGAGGTTAAAATTGTATAAAATTTCACTCTTGCAGCTCACGGAAGCCGTTAATCGTTCGGGCATAGATGTACCCGCAGGCAAAACCGATAACAGTGAAAGTATACATTCACTCCGATTAAAGGGCAAGTTTACAAGTCTTGATGAAATCAAAAATGTTCAAATTTCCATGACAGTTCCGGGCAGTCCCGTTTACGTGCGTGATGTCGCGGAGGTTAGCGACGGCGTGCGAGACATGACATCTGTCAGCCGAAATAACGGAAAACAGGGTTTAGGTTTGTTGCTTAAAAAGCAGGGTGATGCGAATGCGGTGGAGGTTTCAAAGAATGTTCGCTCTGTTTTGGCAAAAATTGAAAAGGATTATCGGAACGAAAATGTTCGATTTCTGATAGCCGATGACAGCACTGACAACACGATTTCAGCAGTGAATTCGGTAGTTTTTGATTTAATTTTGGCTGTCGTGTTGGTTGCTATTGTCATGTTGCTTTTTTTGAGAAGTTTTCGCAATGCTTTTATTGTTTTGGTAGCGATTCCGACTTCGCTTGTAACGGCTTTTGCGGTGATGTGGCTTTTAAATTACACGCTTAACTTAATGACACTTTTAGCTATGTCCCTGATAATCGGGATATTAGTTGATGATGCGACGGTAGTTTTGGAGAACATTCAACGACATTTGGATATGGGAAAAACGCCCCGAAAAGCGGCTTATGACGGAAGAATAGAAATAGGATTTTCTGCACTTTCTATTACTTTGGTAGATGTTGTGGTATTTTTGCCTATACTTTTTTTGCAAGTTTTTGTTGCCGATATGCTCAAACAATTTTCTGTGATTGTGATAACGTCGACTTTGACAAGTTTGCTCGTCGGTTTTACGCTCACGCCTTGGCTCGCGTCGCGTTTGGGAAAAGCGGAAAATTTGCAGCCGACAAACTTTTTTAATCGCTTTTTATTGGCGTTTGAACACGGTTTGGAAATTTTCATTGAGATTTACGGACGACAATTAGCGTGGGTTTTGAGCCATAAATTTCTTTTTTCTTTTCTTGTTATTTTGCTTTTTGCGGGGACGTTAGGCATTATGCGACAAGGGATTATCGGGAAAGAATTGATAGCAACAGGCGACCAAGGCAAATTTCGATTTGTTTTGGAGTTTGAAAAAAACACCCCTTTGGAAAAAAATGACAGCATTTCTGCACTGATTGAAAATTATTTTTTGAAAAAAAATGAAGTAAAAAGCGTTTTCAGTAATGTCGGAGGACCCGGAACAGGTATCGGAAGTTTGGGGGTTGGTTCGGCTTTTAAAACCGAATTGACGATTCAGTTAAAAACAGGAGAAGAAGAATTAGCAAAAGAAGGCTTAAAACGGCTCAGAACGGAAGATTTCATGTTGTCAATGCGCCGTGAATTGCAAAAAATTTACCCTGAAATTCGTTTTTCCATGTCCGCTTTGGGCTTAATTCCGCGCTCCGCACCGATTGAAATCACATTGAGCGGCAGTAATTCGGAAAAAGTGTTAAAAGCAGGAGAACAACTGAAAAACATTATCGCACAAATTCCGGGTGCTGACAATGTGCAACTTTCCGTAGAAGAAGGAATGCCGGAGTATAAAATTGTGCCTGACAAGGATAAAATGCAGCGTTTTGGGCTGAATACAGCTTTGGCGGGTATGACTTATAGAGTTGCTTTCACAGGCAATGAAGATGCTGTTTTGTCGGAAAAGGGAACGGAATATCCTGTCAGAATTTGGTTAAAGGATTTTAACAGAAAAAATAAAAATGACATCGAGCGTTTGCACATCATCAATCCTGCCGGTATACCTATTGAAACAGCGCAATTTGCCGAAATTGTGAATGACCGTTCACCATCACTTTTGGAGCGAAAAGACCGTCAACCGGCAATCACTTTAACGGCAGATGCATTGGGCAGACCGTCGGGAACGGTTGCAGACGATGTGCTTAAATACTTAAAAAACAATCCTTTACCCGATGATATTCAATTGACTTGGGGAAGTGATATTAAGCGACAAAATGACAGTTTCGGAGCTTTAGGAAGTGTTTTGATAATATCCTTTTTGCTGATTTATTTGATAATGGTGGCACTCTATGACAGTTTTATTTATCCTTTTGTGGCTTTATTTTCAATTCCCGTTGCGGCAATCGGGGCATTTTTGGCACTGAATCTGAGTTTGAGTAATTTAAGTTTGTTTGCATTATTAGGTTTAATTATGTTAATGGGTTTGGTTACAAAAAATGCCATTTTGATTGTTGATTTTACTAATCACCTCAAAGCAAACGGCAAAAAAACACAGGAGGCATTGATTTTGGCAGGAAAAGAACGTATGCGCCCGATTTTAATGACGACACTGTCTATGGCAATCGGTATGCTTCCGATTGCTTTAGCACAAGGAACGGCGAGTGAGTGGAAAAACGGTTTGGCGTGGGTGATTATCGGCGGTTTGTTATCTTCCTTATTTTTAACGGTTTATCTTGTGCCGATGATGTATTTTTTGGCTGATAAAATGACAAAAAGATTGTAATTTTATGATTTTTTGTAACTGTTTAGCCGGAATGTACCGCGAGCTTTAGCCGGCGAATTTGGAGAAATTGTACTGCGAGCTTTAGCTTGCGATTAAAATGCAAGGTCGCAAGCTAAAGCTCGCGCTACAATCTTGAGCAAACCGGCACTAACATTTTGCAAAGAAATGTTAGTGCGCTTTCAATGTTTGCAACTTTGCAAAGTATTGATAATCAATATTTTATACTGTTATTTGTGTTTTTACAAACAACAGCGAAGTATTGACATTTCTTTATTTCAATTTCTCATTTCCGGCATGCCTCTCTGCATCGCGTTTCGTTTTTTTATCTAAATTTTTTTGCAAAGCCTCCGTGAGGTCAACGCCGGTTTGATTTGCCAAACAAATTAAAACGAAAAGAACATCTGCCATTTCGTCCGCAAGGTTCACCTCTTTGTCAGATTCTTTGAAGGATTGTTCGCCGTAGTGACGTGCCATGATGCGAGCGACTTCGCCGACTTCTTCCGTCAAAATTGCCATATTCGTTAATTCATTGTAGTAGCGAACGCCGACCGAATTAATCCATTCATCTACAATTTTTTGAGCATCTTTCAGAGTCATGTTGTTTTTTTTTGAACTTTAACGAAAGTAAAACAGGCTTCAGCCTAAAATTGACTTTTTACCCTGTGTGTACCGCAAGCTTTCGCTTGCGAATAAGATGTTAAGGTCGCAAGCTAAATCTCGCGCTGCAACTTGGGCAAACCGGCTAAAAGTTATGCCATTTTTAAACAGTCTTGCGCAAAATTGCCGTGCAAATTACAATAAGGCAAAATTCAATCAATGCAGGGAAATAATTTGCGAAAATAATGTCTCCGATGTAAAACAGATCAGAATAGACCAACTCCATGCCTGCAATC